>JAGVZC010000022.1 GCA_018302885.1 Candidatus Woesearchaeota archaeon | reverse complement strand
CTTTGGATTTCATGAAAAATTCTGCAATGAACAAGATGAAGATTGATGTAAATTATGTTTTCAAGAGGAGTAAACTTTTGAATATGGTGAAAGAACAAAGGGGTTTGAAGGATTATTTTTAATCTTTTCTTTCATGCCTGTCCTTGTCTCTTATCTTATATTTTTCCAATGTTTTTCTCAAAGCTTCATCAAGGTCAATTCCTAAATTATTTGATATGCAAATAGCAGTAAATATTATATCACCAATCTCCTCTGCAATTTCACTTTTTTCTTCAGGAGACTTTTTTGGTTTATCACCATAAACATGATTGATGGCTCTTGCCAGTTCACCAACCTCCTCAGTCATATTTGCCATCTGAGATAAAGGACTCCAGTAAGGACTCTTAAAATGCTGTGCCCATTCATTCACCAAATCCTGGTAATATTTTAAATATTTTAAACCCATAAAAATAAAAAAATAAGAAATTATTTAAATGTGTTTATGCAATTCCAATTTGTCAAATATACCCCTTCCTCATGAAAGAAAGGATTATTTTTAAGGTCTTGGAATATGCTTTGCAATTAAATTGTAAAAATTTACTGATCCTTGCAGTGAGATATCTTCGAGGTTTAAACCGCATATTCTTTTTTTATGCTCTTCAATTACCCGAATAAGATTTCCATTTCCTGATACAATAATATTATTTCCATGTGTTTCCACATTAGTCATATTAATCCTATCCAGACTTTTTATTTCCTCTTTTTCATCATCTTTTATTTTATTAGGATAATTTCTGGCTTTCCATGAATATACTTCAATAGAAAATGAGTTTGGATAACGCCCCATCGTTAATATATCCTTTTCTTTCGTTCTGGAATATAAAAGGACTGTTACATCTTTATCACACATGCTTTTAGTGTATATTCCTGTTGGAGTTAATTTAAAGTAAACTATTTTATCATCATAGAAGCTTACTTCAATATTATCACTATGTTTTCCATCAGGACAATATAACCATCTGCTTCCTTTCGCCTTGTTTTCCTGAACTCCCAGATGGGGTGCATTTTTAATTTTAATTACATCTTCTGCCATGACTAAAATTTATCAGAAAGCTATTTAAAATGATATGTCAAAAAATTATCTAAATGTGTTTATGCAACTCCAATTTGTTAAATATATCCACTTCATCATGAAAGAAGGGATTTAATTTATTCTTGCAATCTTCAATTGAAATCCAGTCAAAATCAGAATGCTCGCTGCTTAATACAACATTATTATTCATGGATTTTGAAAGAAATATAAGCAAAGTAATTATTTGTCCATCATCCCTTGTAAAATGCCTTACATTAAAAGGATGAAGAACATCAATGTCAAGTCCTGTCTCTTCCTTTATTTCTCTTTTAAGCCCACTAATTGGATTTTCTCCAATCTCAAGCCTTCCTCCAGGTATTTCCCATATTCCCGGTTTCTGAACATCGGTTGATGATCTTCTAAGAAGAAGCATTTTATTATCATGCATCAAAAAACATTTTGCTGCCAATCTGAACTTATCCATACAAAGAAAATAATGTAAAATTATTTAAAGTTAGTGTAATAAAAATCTCCGCCTTCAAAAGTTACCTTGAAGCTTCCGGGCTTGTGCCCTGTAACTATCCTTCCTGTGACTGTCTCCTCTGAGATTATTTCAACACAAAAATCTTCCGGAGGTTCCAGATGAATATCAACCACAACCTGAACAGGATATGATTCCATAACTTTCTCATCCTTTACTATTTTATAGCATGGTGCTGGCTTTTCAATAGCAATATAATAATTCAATACCCCAGACTCATAAGTTACATAAGCTCTTTCTGTAGAATCATCAAAGTAAGAATTATGGGCAATTGGAACCTGTTTTGTTGAGCACCCTATAAAAAATACCAATAACAGAAGCAAAAAAATAACTCTCTTCATTTTTTTATGTAGACTGTTGAAGTTGGAAATGGAATTCCAATCTTTGCCTTTGTAAGAGCCTTGTAAATTTCTTCAGTAGCCTCAACCCTTGTCATAAATCTTTCGGTGTAAGATTTCACCCAGAATCTTGCCTCAAATTTAAGCGCAAAGTCGCCCATCTCCATGAACAAAACCTGAATCGGATGCTCCTTGTCATCCTTTATTATTGTCTTGAATTTCTTCAATGCATCAATAACAATTTTCCTTACTTTGTCAACATTTGATCCATACTCGACTCCGAAGGGAATTATCCCCCTTGCATACAAGTCAGGCTGTGCATAATTCTGTATTGTTGAATCTGCCAACTTTCCATTAGGAATAACCAGCATCTCATTGTCAAATGTCTTCATCTTTGTTGATCTCAAACCAATGTCAATTATTGTCCCTAATTCTCCCGACGACAATTTTACCGTGTCCCCTGTCTTGAAATTCTTGTCGAGAATCAGTGATATTCCACCAAAAATATTGGACAATGAACTCTGCAGTGCAAAACCAAGAACTATGCCTGCAATTCCCAATGAAGCAAGGAATGGAGTAATATTGATATTGAAATTATTCAAAATCAAAATTCCACCAATAACAAAAATAATTATTCTTGAAAATCTGTGAAACAAAGACAACAATGCCGCATCAACACTTGATTTTGTTCTTTTTGCAAAATTTGTCCCCCATGATTCAATCAGGACATCAACAACCCTTACAATCAGGAATGTCACAAAAAATATTATGAATGCATTATTTATTTCATCCAGCACATTTGATTCAATCAACGGAACAACAAATATTCTAATGCCAATGAAGAAGAACAACCATACTGAAATTCCCTCTGTCTTGTCCAACAGAAAATCATCAAGCTTTGTCTTTGTCCTTTTTGTGAATGTCCTTACAAACTTTTCAATTATAAATCTCAGTAATTTTGAAGCTACAAAGAGAATTATTATTACAATAATTGTATCCAGATAAATATTGTTAAATGGCTGTATCAGCATGCTGTTAGAAAAATTCTACTATTTATAAAATTTATTCTATATTTTTGATTACGAGAATGTTTTTAATATTTGAGGTATATTTAAATCTATGATTAGACTAGCCGGAAAAATTCCTGAAATACTTGATGATAATTCTCTTATTGAAAGACTTCAGAATTTTGTAGCTGAGAATGAAGATCTAAGATATAGGGAATATATAGAAATTATAGGCGGATATAAATCATTACTTGCGATCACAAAAACTATGGGTGCCAAATCTGGAAGGCATGCAACTCAAGTTGTTGAACAAATTATTGAATTAAACTATGAATCATTCGTCAGAACTATAGGGTTGTATAAAAATAATATGGGGTGAACCCTAATCTATGAGTATAGAAACCTTTCCAGGATAAGCCTTGGCATCATTCTTTGATATTTCAACATCGCAGTTAAATTCATTTTCAAGTATTTTTATATTATCTTCCAGTATTTTTACTTCCTCTGACTGCGACAATATTACGTCTTGGAATTTGCCTGGATTTTTTATATAAGACTGAATTATCTTTGGAATTTCCTTTCCGTGCTCCTTAATCATTAATTTCCTAATCAAAACATTAAAATCTTTTGAATCTTCTTTCTTTAATCTTTTATAGAAATCATACTTCCATGATTCTGAAACTGATAGCTTAATTTTCCTTGGCTTCTTATTTATCAAATTTATGATATTATGAACATCCAAGATTGTGTTCTGCAAAAAGTTCTCTGAATATTCTATTTCTTTATTTATCAATTTCCTGTTTGACTTTGGCCATTTATTATCACAATTCAATTCTGAAGTAACGTGAGGAATGAATGGATATAACAACGCCAATAAGGTCTTATAAGATTCATTGAAAGTTTTCTGCGATATATAATCCCTGTTCCTGTTAAGATAATTCGTAAATTCCATTATTCCTATCAATGCCTTGTTATACCTGAAATTCTCAATGTTTTCCGTTACAATCTCAACAAGAGAATTTATTTTAGACAAAGCAATCCTGTCTTTTGTTTTTCCTTTGCATTTTGCATTCGACAATTCATAAAATTTGTTTATGAAATTTGAGACTGATTTCATTCCCTTGTCATCCCATTCAAATACAGAACCCGGAGAAGATAAGAACATAAGGTAGAACCTCAATGAATCCGCTCCATACTCATTAACCATTTCCATAGGATCAATGACATTTCCCTTTGACTTTGACATTCTCACCCCTTCCTTGTTCACATCTCCCTGACTGAATAATTTCCTGACTGGCTCATCAAAATTAATCAAGCCCATGTCCCTGAATGCTTTTGTGAAGAACCTGAAGTAAATCAAATGCCCTGTTGCATGCTCCCTTCCACCAATATACTGATCAACAGGAAGCCAGTAATTTGCTTTTTCCCTGCTGAATATCTGCTTGTTATTTTTATTGTCTGCATATCTCAGGAAATACCATGAAGAATCAACAAAAGTATCCATAGTGTCTGTTTCTCTTCTTGCATTTGACTTGCATTTTGGACATTTTACATTCACAAAATCTTTATTGGTTGCAAGAGGGTTTCCGCCTGACTTGAAATTAACATTTCCTGGAAGCTTAACAGGCAAATCTTTTTCCTGGACAGGAATTATTCCGCATTTATCACAATAAATTACAGGAATCGGACATCCCCAGTATCTCTGACGGGAAATCAGCCAATCTCTCAGTTTATATTGTATTACTTCCTTTCCTAATTTATTTTTTTCAAGATATCCTGTGATTTCAGCCATTGCTTTTTTATTGTTCATTCCATTGAATTTTTCTGAATTGATCAGTTTACCTTCACCTTCATAAGCAGAATCCGAAACATTTCCCACAATAACCTGCTTTATTTTAATTTTATATTTCTTAGCAAATTCATAATCTCTCTGATCATGAGCAGGTACGGTCATTACAACCCCAGTTCCATATTCTAATAAAATAAAATTAGCAACATATATTGGAATTTTTTCATTTGTCAAAGGATGAACTGCATATTTTCCTATGAATATTCCTTCCTTATCTTTCTCCATTCGTGAAAATTTATCTTCAAGCAAGATTTTATTGACAAATTTCTTAACATCTTTTTCATTTTTTGTTCCTTTGATTAATTCCATGACTTTTGGATGTTCAGGAGCAAATGTAACTGCAGTAACGCCATAAAGAGTATCAGGTCTTGTTGTGAATACCTCTATGTATTCATTTTCAAAATTAAATTTTACAAGAGTTCCTTTAGAGGGGCTTATCCAGTTCTTCTGCATGTCTTTTATCGTCGATGGCCATTCTAACTTTTCAATTTCCCTGTATAATTTGTCTGCATATTGTGTTGTTCTGAAGAACCACTGCTCAAGTTCCTTTATTTCAACATCCGTATCAGAATGCCTCCAGCATTTTCCCTTTTCAACCTGTTCATTTGCTAGCACGGTATTACATTTCGGACAGAAGTTAACCAACGCTTTTTTTCTGTATGCCAATCCTTTTTTCAGGAACTGCAGGAATATCCACTGGTCCCACCTGTAATATTCAGAGGTGTGAGAAGCAATCATTCTACTCCAATCATAGCTCAATCCAAGACTTTTCTGCTGCCTTATATAATTCTTGATTGCCTTTTCAGTATATCCCAAAGGATGAATTCCTTCCTTTATTGCTGCATTCTCTGCCGGCAATCCGAATGAATCATAACCCATTGGATGAAGAACATTAAATCCATTCATTCTCTTGTATCTTGCAAGAACATCCCCTATAATATAAGTCCTTGAATGACCCATGTGCAATCCATAAGCTGATGGGTATGGGAACATTTCAAGCATGTAGAATTTCTTCTTAGAAGATTTTTTTGTTTCAAAGTTCCATTTCTTCTGCCACTTATCTTCTATTTTTCTGAAGTTATACATACATTAAATCTGGAAATTATTTATTTAAAGGTTTTGAAAAGTTTTAAAAAGATATTTAGAATAGCTTTTATGAAGGACCCTTAGCTCAGCCTGGATAGAGCGATAGCCTTCTAAGCTATAGGTCGCGGGTTCAAATCCCGTAGGGTCCGCATGCACATGTAGCCAAGTAGCAAGGCAAGAGGCTGCAACCCTCTGATCCCCGGTGCAAATCCGGGCATGTGCTTACTATAGAATTATCCTAATATTTCATCCCTTTTAATTCACTTAAGATTCCCATATATAATGATTGGAAACGCTTAAATTTCTCCATATCCTTCCAGTCAAAATCAGAAGCTTTTTTTAATATCTTAATTACACTGATCAATCTTTTACCAGCATCCTCTATTTTCATTATTTCTAAGATTTTATTAATCATATCATCTAATTTTTTGTGAAATTCATCAGCATGAGTCAAATAAAAATCAAGGTGCTTTTGCTGTCTTCCAAAAGTTTCATATAACTCAACCCAGTTGTATAAAGGATTAATTTTGTTCCCGATAAAGTCTTTTATTAATGCATAATATGGGTATGCTTCATGTTTTAAATCATAAACAACACCATTAAATTTAAATTTCATAACAATATCAACCAGAAATAGTTTAAATAAGTTTTGTTATAAAAATTAAAAAAAAGAAAAAAGATTTTATCTTTTCTTGAAGATTAAAATCAAAAACAATACCGCCAAGATAACCAAAACAATGTCTCCTATTACAAACAATGTCTTTGTTGATCCTATGTTGTCCCATACTGAACTTCCTGTGGTTGGCTGATATGCTCCTGCACCCGTGTTTGTATTATCAATAGTTGGTGTAGTATCTTCTGGTGTAGTAGTCTCTTCAGCAACTGGCCTAATTCAGGATTTGATAATTTTACATAAACATCTGTCTGGTCATCCTTACCAATGTTTTCCACTCCTATAGTAATAGACATCAAATCTCCAGGTGCTATGACTGTTGGATTCATTGTCAATGCATTTATAATAACATCATCACTTTCCCTGTTCAAGTTTATCTGAATGCTGTCATAGTTACAGTATTCATCTTCATTTCCGTCATCTACTGCCTTAACATATAAAATATATGTACCATCCCCGTCTAATGAATCATCATTAGGGAAAGATATTGTCAATGTAAAATCATCACTCTCATCATCCTTGTCTATGCTTACAGAATCTGTTTCCCATGAATCTATTTTATCATTGTTATCTAAATCGTATAATATTACTTCAACAACAGCTTCCAAGTCTTCATCTGCCTTGTTTTTTACAGTAACTTCAACATCAAATTCCTCTCCAATGTTGAAATCATCATCATTGTCTGG
>JAGVZC010000026.1 GCA_018302885.1 Candidatus Woesearchaeota archaeon | reverse complement strand
TTCAGTCCCTTAAGCCTGGCTTTGTTTATAGTTGCAATGAGCGTAACGCATACTTTTCTGGATGCAATCCCGAGCATTTTTCTTGGAGCTCCTGATTCAGGACTGGAATTGAGTGTATTGCCCGGACATAAACTATTGCTGCAGGGAAGAGGATACGAAGCTGTTTTTCTGACTGTAGTCGGAAGCTTTTTTGCTGTTATAGCCTGCCTGGTTTTGACTCCAATTATAATTCTTTTAATAAAATATGGATACCCATTTATTGAGCCTTATATTGCTTATATCCTAATACTCTTTTCAATAATCTTAATATCAAGAGAAATCAAATCAAGATTCTGGGCTTTGATAGTTTATTTGTTATCAGGTGGTTTGGGAATAGCTGTCTTGACAATGCCCCATCTGAAGCAGCCATTATTTCCTATGCTAAGCGGATTATTTGGAACTTCCATCCTAATTGTCAGCCTGATGCAGAAAACAAAAATTCCAGAGCAGAGAATTACCTACCCAAAGCTAGATGTAAAAGAATTTTTAAGCTACCTTGGATTAGGAACATTTGCTTCATTGCTTGTTGGAACAATGCCTGGGCTGGGATCCAGCCAAGCAGCAATTATTTCAAGCTCTGTAAAGAAAAATAATAAACCTGAAAATTTTTTGATAATGCTTGGAAGCATCAACACGATTGTTATGATTGTCTCTTTTATAGCATTATATGTAATTGACAAGGCAAGAAACGGGAGCGTGGTTGTTATTTCTAAGATATTGGGAGAATTTAATATGAGTTACCTAATCTTATTTTTATTGGCCAGCTTGTTTGTTGCGGGAATAGCAAGCTTTCTTGCTTTAAAAATTTCAAGGGTTTTCAGCGAATTAATGAGCAAAGTTGATTATAAGAGATTATGCATGAGTGTTATCAGCCTGATAATAATACTTGTTTTTATATTGACAGGACCTTTAGGATTGTTAATTTTAACTGTAAGCAGCTTATTGGGCATATTCACATCTTTGGTTGGCATTGGCAAGAATCATCTGATGGGTTGCTTATTATTGCCTGTGATACTTTTCTTTTTGTTATAAGTTAATTTTAAATATTATTCAGTTTATGATAAAATATGGAAAACAATGTATTTTTGGTATTCTTGTTTGTAATATCTGTGGGAGTTTTGTTTGTTGGCAGCGGAATTACAGGACTTTATTCCATTGATATAAATCATGTTGATTACTGCGCTGAAAAGGGGGACTGCGGAGCAGGAAAGGTTTGTTGCGCTTTTCAGGAAGGAAATGAAATTGCAAGAATATGCGCAAAAGACTGCAGGGGCGTTAACAGCCTGTCTCAGGAGATTAATCACAATGAACAAACACTTAATGGGTTTGTATTTGATATAAGCGGAATGGGTGTGCAGGAAGTTAAGAAAAATTCAGATTATTTGGTTTATATTCTTATAGGACTAATTTTGATATTGTTTGCTTTGTTTTACAGAAGAAATCCAAAGAAGAGCAATATTGAGAAGAAAATCAGAGAATTTAAGAGAAAGAGATAATTTTTTAAGTTTGGTTTCTAATTTAATATCATGTTTGGATTATTTAAGAAGAAACTAAAGGAAGTAGTAAGTAAATTTAGCAGGAAGACAGAGGAAGAACCAAAAGAAAAAGCTGTTGAAGAAGAAAAAGAAATTAAAGAATTAAAGGAAGAAAAACCAAAAAAGAGATTCTCTTTATTTAAGAAAAAACACAAAGAAGAATTAACAGAAGAAAAAATTGAAGAGAAAAAAGAAGAAATTAAGAAGGAAATAAAAGAAAAAAAATCTGAAGAGATTAAAGAAGAAAAACCAAAAGAGAAGAAAACTTTTCTTGAAAAAGTAAAAGGAATAACAAAAGTAAAAATTTCCGAAGAAAAATTTGAAAAATTATTTGAAGATTTAGAAATGGTTTTGCTTGAAAATAATGTTGCTTATGGAGTTATTGATAAGATAAAAGAGGATTTGAAAGTTGATTTGGTTAATGTTCCCCTTTCAAATGTCAAGAAAACCATTGAAACAAGCCTTAAGAACAGCATTGAGGGAGTTTTAAGCTTTGGAAACATTGATTTAATAAAGAGAATAAAGGAGAAAAAACCATATGTTATACTATTTCTTGGAGTTAATGGCGCTGGCAAGACAACCACAATTGCTAAATTGGCTAATTTGTTTTTGAAAAATGGCTTAAGATGCGTTTTTGTCGCTTCTGACACTTTTAGAGCTGCATCAATACAGCAGTTGGAAGAGCACGGAAAAATATTAGGAATTAATGTAATCAAGCATGATTACGGCGCTGATCCTGCAGCTGTTGCCTATGATGGGATAAAGCATGCCGAATCAAAAAATATTGATGTTGTTTTGATAGATACTGCCGGAAGACAGCACAGCAATGTCAACCTTATGGATGAATTAAAGAAGCTAAACAGAGTTGCAAAACCGGATTTCAAAATATTTGTTGGTGAGAGCATAACAGGAAATGATATCATAGAACAGGTTGAGCAATTTAACAACGCTGTAAATATAGATGGCATTATTTTAAGCAAATTTGATGTTGATGACAAGGGCGGTGCCGCAATTTCTGTAAGTTATGTTACTGGAAAGCCAATTTTGTACCTTGGCATTGGGCAGGATTATGACAAGCTGGAAAAGTTTGACAAAGAAAAAATAATTAAAAATTTGGAACTTTAGACTCTGGTTAGCATTCTTCTTAGATTTGTTCCTTCTATAATTATTCTTTTAGTTTCTAAATTCCTTCCACTGAATTTTATAACAATTTTTGTTATATCCTTCGTTTTTGCAATTAATTCTATTTTTGGGGGATCAATCACAAGTTCCACTGGTTTATTTCCGTTACTGAAATTGGTCAATAAATAATCCACATTTACTTGATTTCCTTTGATTCCATCCTGTATTATTTTTCCATCTCTTGTCACAGTTACGTTCTCAATATATTGTAATTCTTTTTTTAATTCTCCTTTTGATAATTTTATTGCCATAATTTCATTTAGTTAAGCAACTTAATAAGTTTTTCTGAGTTTCAGATAAATTTATAATATATTACTCATTATAATCTAATATTATAAGGAGGTGCTCAAACTGAGAAATAAATATTTAATTATGATTTTTGTTTTACTTGCTTTTGGATTATTTGTTTTATCTGGATGTAGCCAGAATGTTGGAAGAGGATTTTTGAGAAATAATTTAGATACTGATGCACAAAGAGCAAATTTAGATAATGAAGGAGATGGTGTTTTTGAAACTCCACCAACACCTTGGAGCTGCATAGGTTACAGGAGTGAACCAAATGAAAATGGAAGATACACCGATATTTGGGATTCTGCCAATGATCAATCTTGCGTATCAAGCCCTGAAGAAGGTGAAACAGGATGTTCGGAGGGTTCACAATATGATACTGTTAGCTGTGCAGATACCAGACAACCCACTCCAACAGGCGGAAGCCCTAAAAGTGGGGCAAGAAAATGAGGTGATAAAATGGCGTACGAAAGTTTAATAGCATTTGTAAATTCCCCGTGGATTTATTTGATAATAATATGGGATGTTGTTTGGAAGGGTGTGGCTTTATGGAAATCTGCAAGAAATAGACATCTTGTCTGGTTTGTCTTTATCCTTATAGTTAATTCCGTAGGAATATTGCCAATAATTTACCTGTTAATTCACGGAAAAAAAGAAAAAAATAAAAAGAAATAGACTTATAAATCCTTTATTCTTTATTTTTTTATTAAATTCAAGGAGTTGATAAAAAATGGCTAAAGGCTATTGTGTAAAATGTAAAAAGAAGGGTGTTGAAATGAAGGATGCAAAGGAAGTTACTATGAAGAACGGCAGAAGAGCAATGAAAGGTAAATGCCCAAAATGTGGCACCGGCATGTACAGCATATTAGGCAAAGCCTAATTTCTTTTTATTTACAAACTTTTATAAAATTTGATTCCAATACTAATTAAATGGTATTGGATAAGCTTGGAAGCAGATTCAAGGATATATTGAATAAATTAGCCAAAAGCATATTTGTTGATGACAAATTAGTTGATGATTTAGTAAGGGAAATTCAAAGAGCCTTGTTGCAGGCTGACGTCAATGTCAAACTTGTCTCTGAACTGACAAAATCAATAAAAGAAAAAGTTGTGAAGGCAAAATCAAAGCTGGACAAGAGAACTTATCTGGTTAATGTTGTTTATGATGAACTGGTAAAATTTCTTGGGGATGAAAAATCTGAATTAGTTATAGCAAAGAAAAAACCATTCAAGATTATGATGGTTGGTGTCTACGGCTCTGGCAAAACAACAACAATTGGCAAGTTATGCAATTATTACAAGAAAAGAGGATATAAAGTTGCAACATTGGGACTGGATGTTCATCGACCTGCCGCTGTGGATCAGATAGAGCAAATTTGCTCCAAAATAAACGTTGATTGCTATACAGACAGAAAAGAAAAAAACCCCGTTAAAATTTATAATGAATTTGAGGACAAATATTCTAAATATGATATTTTATTTATAGATACTGCAGGCAGGGATTCTCTGGATGAGGAATTAGTTAAAGAGATTAAAGAACTGAATGATAAAATAAAGCCCGATGAAAAATTATTGGTTCTTAGTGCAGACATAGGGCAGGCTGCTCAGGGCTTAGCTGAAGGTTTTCATAAGAACTGCGGAGTTACTGGGGTTATAGTAAGCAAATTGGATGGAACTGCAAAAGCAGGAGGATCATTGACAGGAACTGCCGCTACAGGAGCTAAAATCAAATTTATTGGTGTTGGAGAAAAGATTGATGATTTGGAAACTTTCAATCCAAAAGGTTTTGTTTCAAGATTATTGGGAATGGGCGATCTAGAGGCATTATTGGAAAAAGCCAAGGATGTCATTGATGAAGAAAAAGCTGGCGATATGAAAGACAGGTTGGTTAGCGGCGATTTTGATCTGAATGATTTGTATGAGCAGATGAAAGCAATGAAAAAAATGGGTCCCCTGAATAAAATCATGGATATGGTGCCTGGTTTGTCTGGAATAAAATTACCAAAGGAGGCTTTACAGGTTCAGGAAGGAAAACTTGAAAGATGGAAATACATCATCGACTCATGCACAAAAAAGGAAAGAAATAATCCGGATTTAATTGATTCCAAAAGGGCTGAAAGAATTGCAAACGGAAGCGGAACAACCGTCGGCGAAGTAAGAGAATTAATTAAGCAATACAGGATGGCAAAGAAAATGATGAAGATGATGAAAGGAAAAGACCCTGAAAAGTTAATGAAAAAGATGGGCAAGTTTAAACTGAAATGATAACACTCCCTAAAGATGATTTAAAGAAGCAGGAAATTCTTGGTAGAATTGCAATGAAATTTGAGAGAGGCAAGGAATATACTGAGCAAAAAGTGAATGAGATTATAAAATCATTTAATATCGATGATTATGTTCTTTTCAGAAGAGAATTGGTAAATTTCAACTATCTTGGAAAGGACTCTTATAAAAGCGTTTATTGGTTGAAGAAAAGTGCACTTTCTGATGAGGAATTAGCAAGGATTAATTTTAATCAGAAAAAAATGAAGGATAGCGGAGTTTACTGAAATGAAAATTATAAAGCAGGCAGCAGAAGCAATTATATTTTTAGATAAAGATAAAGTAATCAAAGAAAGAATAAGAAAATCTTATCGGATTGATGACATAGACAATAAATTGAGAAAGTTTCGAACAAGAAGCGAGGGCAAATTACTGGAAAAGATTGATAATTCTCCAGAGGTTTATGAAGTGAATGACAAGGAAATGAAGATTGTAATGGAGTTCATAGACGGAAAATTGGTAAAAGACATTTTAGATAATATGACCAGAGAAAAAAGAAATTTGTTATTGAGAGAAATTGGAAGAAGAATTGCAAAAATGCATGACAAAGACATCATTCATGGTGACTTGACAACCTCAAATATGATACTGAAGGACAAAGTTTATTTCATTGATTTTGGACTGGGATTCCATTCAAAAAAGATAGAAGACAAGGCGGTTGACCTGCATTTGTTAAAACAGGCGCTGGAAAGCAAGCACTACAAGCATTTTGAGGAATCATATAAAAAAGTTTTAAATGGATATAAATCAAGCAAAAACTGGAAAGAAGTTTTAAAAAGACTGGAAAAAGTTGAAAGGAGAGGACGTTATAAAAATAAAAATGAATAATTGGCTGATTGTTATCCTGAGCTTTATCAGTTTCCTTGTAGTTCTTTATCTGATATTCAATCCGAATTCTATTTTCAGGAAAGGTAAAGAACCAAATTAATTATTGTTAATGCTGTTGCTATCACTAAGCTAACCCATGACAATAATGGAGAAATTTTTACTCCAAATCTCTGCAATATTTCAGCCATGTGAGAATATGTATAATTTTTTGGATCATTAAACTTATACCCCCTTATTCTCTGCGTTATCAAATTGAGAAAACAGATGTGCGCTTTTTTTATGTTGAATTTTTTTCTATAAATTATCCCAAAAATTAAGCCTGATATCATGACTGCAAACAAAAATGAGAAATGCCATATGGGTCTTGTTGGCCATATTCTTAAAGGTATGAAAAAAACAACCACGCCAAAAATTGTCATTGTAATAAAATGCAACCAAATTAAAGTTTCTGCTATAAATTCATTTTTTTTCATATTATCATAAATAACAATATTTTTAAAAAGATTTTTTGCTTTATAATTATATAGCCCCGTGGTCCAGTGGTCTAAGATACAGCCCTTTGGAGGCTGGGACCCAGGTTCGAATCCTGGCGGGGCTATACAAATCTTTATATATTTCCTTGTCTTATATTAAATTAAAGGGGGGTTTAATATGGCTGATAAAGAAATTGGACAGGTATTTTCTTATTTTTCTAAGATAGGTGTAGCTGCAATAAAATTGACTAGTGCATTAAAAGTTGGAGATAA
>JAGVZC010000035.1 GCA_018302885.1 Candidatus Woesearchaeota archaeon | reverse complement strand
TAAGGGATTATAGCCTTTGGATATAATATCTTTAAGAGTATAGAATGTTCCTTTTTCTTTAGACATCTTCTCCCCATTAACAACCAGATAATCATGATGCAGCCAATAATTAACAAATTTCTTCTTAGAGATAGATTCTGCAATAGCAATTTCATTTGTATGATGGGGAAAGATATGGCTTATTCCCCCCACGTGAATATCAAAATTTTCTCCAAGATACTTCTGTGAAATAACTGCGCACTCTATATGCCATCCCGGTCTGCCTTTTCCAAATTCACTATCCCAAAAAACAGCCCCATCTTCCGGACGATATGCTTTCCATAAACAAAAATCATTAACGTTTTCCTTATCAGCCCAAACAAAGTCTTTTACTCTCATTTGAGCATTTTTCATTAAGCTTTTTCTTTTATCAAAATTTACTAATTTTCCGTAATCAGAAATCCCATTAACTCTAAAGTAGACTGAACCATTCGAAATATAAGTTAATTTCTTTTTGGACAACTTTTTTATTGCTTCAATTATCTCCGAGATATGATCTGTAACTCTTGGTAAAAGAACTGGCTCCAGAATGTTCATTCTATTTATTTGGGAAACATAATCCTCAAAATACTCTTTTGTATACTCCCCCAGATTTAGACCAACTTTTTGCGACTCTTCCAATATGTGATCATCTATATCTGTAATTTTTATTACATGCTTGACTTTGTATCCTTTATAAAGGAAGTATCTTTTTACAAAATCCGCAAAAACATAAGATCTTAAATTACCAATTTGGGTATGAAATTTATGCAAAGTAGGACCACAATTATATATCCCTATAAAAGATTTGTTTTTAATAGGTTTGAATTCCTCTATTTTTCTAGTTAGGGTGTTATAAACTTTTAACATTTTTAAACAAGCACGGGGATGGATTTGAACCATCGTCTCTGGCCTTGCGAGCCAGCGTCTGTCTACTCGACTACCCGTGCATTATCTTTATATACATCACTCATTCGTTTTAAAGTTTCCTGTTGTACATCACAAAATGATATTTTTCTCTTGCCTGAAAATGCATCCAAATCATAACAAGGACAAAAAGATAAGCCGAATTTTTGACAAGCTGAATATATCGGCTCTAGCATCTTCCTTCTTAATTCTCGGGATAAAATATAATTACTGCCAACGAGGCAACCATTTTCTTTGTAAAACTTTAATAAAATATTTTTAATTGGATCTGGCATCCAAGCATTTAATCTAAGAGTCTTGGTAATAATTGTTTTAACCCCAATTTTGCTTAATTCTTCTACTAAATCTTTTAAATCTTCTGGTGTTTGACCTCTTATCGTTTTAAATGAGGGAATTACAGGATCTATTCTTATTCTCACATCCTTGCCGTTCTCTATTATCTTCTTGACTGCTCTTATTTTGTCTTTTGCAGATGATCCATTGTTATTCAATACCCTTCCTGCAGGAGTTCCTTCTTTTAGTGAGGTTATTGTTACATCAATGAATACATTTTTATTATTTAATATTTCTGAATAGTCCTTTAATAGAAGAAATGATGGGTTTTTTGTTACTATTAAAATTTTAAATCCTCCTTGAAGCAACTCTTTAAGGGCATATAAAGATTCTTTTTTTTCTTTTTCTATATATTGAAAAGGGTCTGTGCTGGCAGAAAATTCGATTAAATAGGAATTAACTCCAAATCTTTTAGCTCTTTCTATATCGTGCTTTAACGCGTCTCTAAAACCGACCCTAGTACTCACTTTCTTATCAGAATACCAAGTATAACAATAGGGACATTTAAATTCGCAACCTTGATAAGGATTTACTGTAAATCTTATTGGACAAGGAGATTTTTCTCCCCATCTTTCTATAGAAACTAATTTAATAGCCCAGCTTCTCTTTTCAAAATCAAGTATCTTTTCAATTTCGTTCTGATCATTTAATACCATGGGTTATCTTGCTCCAAAAATTCATATGGGATTTCTATTTTTTTAAATAATTCTGGGATTTCTATTAGAAATACCAATTTCTCAGTAGCATAATGGGAACATTCTATAAGATTTATTTTGAAATTATTTTTTTCAGCATCAAAAAGCTTTCTTTCTTCATCACCAAATGGTAATTTAAGCTTATTGTAATATTCTCCGGTTAGAAAAGTATCACAACCAATACTTGAGGCCGTTTTTATAAAATTAATGTCTGTGGCTCCGCCCGAAAGAACTGCTATTTTTTTAACAAATTCTCTATTCTTTATAAAATTTATCTTTTCTATTTTAAATATATTTCTAAGAGATTCAATAAAATCTTCAAATTTCATCTTTTTAAGTAATTCTCCGTACGGCAAAAGAAAATCATATGACTTATTTTTGCTATACTTTATTTTTTTTAAACCTAATGCTTTGTTTATAGAACCTGTAACAGATATCTCCTTATTCATTTCAAAGGGAGTATGGAGAATATACACTGAAATATTCAACTCTTTCATTTTTTTGAGATAAATTTCATCCAAAGCTATAAAACCTGCTCCCGAAGTTTCATCTTCCATAGGATGGTGGGAAAAAATTAGGATGTCTCTTTCATTACGAAGAAAGATTTTATCTATAACCTTTCTGTCTAAAAATACAAGCCCATAAATTTTATTAATAAAATCTACATTTTTGAGCATCAAACCGTGGAATTTATTAAGGAAAGATTTTGTAAGATACTCTTCAATATCAATCCCCTTTTTGCTATATATTTCTGGAAGTACTTTACTAAATGGCATATCCTTGGGAAATTTACCAATACCAAAAAAATCGTCGAGTATATTTGTTAATTTGTGTAGTTCCATGATATTTTACCTATAGAATATGAATTTTGTTCCAGTTCTAATCATTTCTTTAATAGCCTCTTCTTCTGTATCTCCCGGAAAATCTTTTCCTTTAATAGCGTTTTTAATTAAATAAGTCTGAATTCCAAGTTTTTTAAAATATTCATCTGCATACTTTACACAAACATTAGTTAAAACTCCCATTATATAAACCTCTTTTATCCCTAGCTTTTTGAAGACATACTCTATATTGGGATTTGTTTCGCATTTCTGTGTTTGTTTTTCAAAATAAACTCTTTTGCCCTGTTTAATTTCTACAATTACCTTATCTAAAGCATCCTGATTATATTTTTGATCTGATACATAAAGTATATCTCCTTGAGTCGATTTAATCTTAAGTTGCCCAGTTGTTCCTTTAATGCAATGTAAAGGCAAATTTTCATCCCTTGTTCCAGGATAACTTTCGTAAGAGACATGAGAGTCTACACTACCCATAATTAGAACTCCTTTCTTTTCAAAATAGCTTATTGCTTTCCCAAAATTATTCATAAGTTTATAAGCTCCCGGAACAGCAAATTTACTGGACTTTAGAATAATATCCTTCTGCGTATCTGCGTCCCACAGCACAATGTTTAATTTTTTCATATTCTCTCATGTCTTTTTTACATTAAAAACCTTTCTTTACAAAAGGTTCTTAATTGAATTTATAATTAATCACCATAAACTATATTCTGGTTCTTTTTCAGCTCTATGGACAATTAATTACCAATCTTTACAGAGTTTAACTTAACATAATTAGATCTAACCATTTATTTACCCCCAGTTTCAATTTAGGTACAGCTAACTCGCTTGGAGTCTTACCTTTCAAAGATTCATGCTTCTTAATGAAATTATAATAAATTTCTATACCCTTCATTAAAGCATAAGCACTTCCTAATGAGCCATGAAATCCTCTAAAAGTTTTTGTTCTATGTCTTATTGTATTATGCATTCTTTCAACCCAAATGTTAAAGCCCTCTCCTCTTGAAGCATTGACTACCTTATGCTCTACGAGATATTTTCTTATCTTGATATTATATCCAAAAGTTTTCTTAACAATATTCTGATAAGCAGTTAAGCCGTCTGTTGTGATTGTCTGAATATTGCTTGATTTTTCTTTTATCCTTGAAAGAACTTGTTTGATTGAGTTCATGCTTCTATGTTTTACATAAGCAGAACTAACCATAAATCTTGTTTTAATATCTATTGAGTCAATAAACCAATTTTTATCAACTCCCCTTTTCTGCTTATGACTTTTTCTTCTATGATACTCCATTTCGTCTAATTCTATATAATTTCCAGTATTCAGTTTAAGATTATCTGTAAAAGAAGCAATTTTCAAGCTGAATTTTCTAGCCCATCTTAAGATTGTAGAATGGTCTGAGTTATGAGGAAAGAACGCCTTAAAGTGCTCTTGGACCCCTCTTGTGCTTAAACCTCTAAAGAATAAATCTAGGGCACAAGTTATCTTTTCAGGAGTATTTCTCATCCTGAAAAATGGATTTTGAGGAATAAACTTTTTACTACAAGATTTACAATAATATCGTTGTTTCTTTCCACTTAGCCTTGTTTCTATGTATCCTCTTCTAACTATTTCTTTACCTTTACATTCAGGACAGATTATCTCATTTATCATAGAATTATTAGGCACCCGAACTATATAAACCTTTCGGTGCCCGAATTGTTACTTAAAAGTTAAACTAGAAAAAATCACTAAAAATCTAAGAAAAACTTACTCTTTTTTAATAATAATCTTATCTTTCTCTAATATGACTACTACCTCTTTATCTAGAAGCTTGCTATCTTCAGCAACCTTTTTAGGAATATTAATTCTATATTTTATATATTCTGTATTTCCTATCTTCTTATCAAGAACCTTCATAATCTTCATAAAATAATTAGGTGCCCGAAGTTTTTAAACATATCGGCACCCGCAAAGAAAAACTATTTTCCGAGCCCACTTAATGCACCAGAGAACTATTTTTTTGAAATTTATTAAATAGCAATAAAATATAGAAATAATTAAAAAGGTTAAAATTCTAATTTTTGTATGGTATTAAAGAGGTTTTTTGGAATTTTCTCGATGTTATTCAGGCGTAGAAAATTGATAAAATTGGGATTCTATGGCCCTGTAAATGCAGGCAAATCCTCGTTGGCAAATAGAATATCAAAGGACTTTACAGGAGAGGAAACTTTTAATGTTTCCAAGATTCCGCATGAGACAAGAGAAATCCAGATAAAGGAAAAGGTAAGGGTGAAGAAAGGAAACAAAGAGCTTGATTTTAATCTGATAGACACTCCAGGAATAGCTACCAGGATAGATTACACTGATTTTCTCAAGCATGGCCTGAGTGCAAAGGAATCTAAGGAAAGGGCAAAGGAAGCGACACAGGGGGTCATTGAGGCAATTAAATGGCTTGAAAATGTTGACTGTGTTTTGATTGTTCTTGATTCAACTGAAAACCCTTATAATCAGGTGAACATAACTATCGTCGGTAATTTGGCTGCGAGAAAGATACCCGTTCTTATAATTGCAAACAAGGTTGATTTGAAAAAAAGCAAAATCAAAAAGATAGAATCAGCATTCCCTCAGTATAAGGTTGTTGGAGTGTCTGCATTGAATGGAAAAGGAATGGATAATTTTTATGAGGAGTTATTTAAATTGGTAAGATGAAAAGAGGCATAACAATACAATTTATTCCGCATAAGGAAATAAGCAGCTTGAATTCTGATAACAAGATAAAAAGGATACTTAAGATTGTAAAGGAAAATAAGATAGTTATTCTTGAGGGTAAACTAAGACCTGATGAGGAAGCAAGATTGATAGAGATTACAATGAAGCAGATTGACAGGAAGTTCAAGGGCATAGAGATTGCAAGCCTTGAGGAAAGCGTAAGCTTTGATTTCATTTACAGGATTAAGTCAAATCTGGCAAAGATGCTTTTGGGCGACAAGTTTGGATTGAGCATAATTGGTCCTGCTTCTTTAGTCAAGGAAATTAAGAAAGATCCAAGCAAGATTGAGCTGATGATGAATAAATAATTATTGTTGCTCATTGACATATTTTCTGAATTGCAAATATGATTTAGTATTCATTCCTTTGATGATTAAATTGCATCCAAATGGAGGATAAATTATTTTAATTTTTGCGAAAGTTCCGTCATTTATTTGAGATATTTCAAATTTTCTTTTTCCTGCTTTTATTGGATGTATTTTATCAACACTTAATCCGCACTCCATTTCATTGACCAATTTTTCCAAGCCGGTTATGAATTCATTCAAATCCTTTGGTAAACAATCTATACTAATATAAGACCCATCATATCTTCCTGATTTTACCATTTAAAGATATAGAAATGCAAAAGATTTATATTAATTTACTTATTCTATATCGCATGAAGTCAGCCAGTCTTCCTTGAATATGTCATGAATCATCTTATTCACATTTTCTTTGCTTCCCTCGACAAAATAAGTCAAAGTCAAAAGATGCTCTTTCTTGTCTGCTTTCACTTTCAGCAACTTGTGATTTTTCGTGTATTTTATGATGTAATTGGTTATTTCTTTCTGGCTTATCTTGTTTGATGATATTATAATCTTCTTTCTGTAAGATCCAATTCCCTTTATTTCAAGGTAATTGTCAAATAAAATAACTATCCAAACCAAAATGTAAATTATGAATGCAATGTAATATTCTCCTATTCCCAAAATCAATCCGAATATTGCAAAAAGCCATATTGCAGATGCTGTGGTGAATCCAAAGACCTTGTCTGTGCTTTTTATCAATGCTCCGGCACCAAGAAAACCAATTCCTGTTATTGTTGCAGCCAGCAGGGATATGCTGCTGTCAATGTTGTTTTTAGTTGCTATTATTCCTATTATGCATGCTCCAAGGGCAACAAAGATAAAAGTTCCAAAGCCAACTGGCTTATGTGATCTTTGCCTTTCCAGGCCAAAAAACGACGATAATATGAATACAAGAAGTATTCTCACCAATATTGAATAATCTATCATGGAAAGAATTCTAACTAGTATCTGTTTTTAATTCTTCCCTTGGACTTTAAAGTGGTGAAATTATAAGAAATTTGAATATTCAAAATAAATACAAAATCCTTAAATAATATTCTTTCTTTAGATTATTATGCCACACCAGTGCGTAAGATGCGGAAACATGTATGAGGATGGATCTGAAGAGATACTAAAGGGGTGCTCTTGCGGTTCAAGATTCTTCTTTTTTG
>JAGVZC010000034.1 GCA_018302885.1 Candidatus Woesearchaeota archaeon | reverse complement strand
TAAAGAATATGAATGAATAGTAATAAAAGGATTCATTTGCTCACCCGGACCAAAAATAAGTTGTTTTTTATATTGATCTTTCACCCAAATTGGATTAATTCCTATACTTTCAGCAAACTCTATTCTCTTCTTACGAGAATTAATGGAATCAATTATCCTATTTATTATTTTTTGTTTCTCTATTGGCGGTTCCATTTATATTATAAATTATTTCCAAAATTGTTAACTTATCTAAATCTTTTAGATTTACAATTGATTATTCTATCCTTAAAAAAGTCCTTGTTTTTGGGCACATAATAATTATCTAACTGTTTAACAGTTCTTATATGCTTGGCTATTTTTAATATATTTTTCTCTGCTTCTTTTGGATTTCTTACAATAACAGCTATTTCTATTTCTTTGTTCATTTTGTAAAATATTATATTATTATATAAACTATTTAAATATTAATATTACAAAAGTATAACACAATCATACATTTATTCTTAATTGATAATAAAAATTAGTAAAGAATCATCTTTTTTTTACAATGTTTCCTCCAGATAATTCCAATTTATTGCAAAATATTTTATCTGTACCACCTCATATCCGGCCTATCCGCCTTTGTTTCATATCTTCTGTTAATATTATACAGCAATTTTAATACCTGCTTTTCCTGAGGGTGATAATATACTCTTTCACCTACTATATACCCTCCTCCCCATTCATTTGCCATGATATAATTAGACCTGTAAGGGGCAGCATCATCTAAATTAAGAACTCTTCCACCAAGATCTCTTCTAAGTGCAACACCTGCTCCCATTTGATTCATCCAAGGACTAATTTCAACTTCCCACAAATAAGGAGTATAGTCTTCATATGCTGCTCTTGTATGTGTGAAATGCGGTGCTGTTTACTTTACAAAAGGGGATATTCCAGAAATTAAATGTATTTGTAATGGGATGAAGTTTAGGAAGAAAGAACATAAGAAGGTTTAAATATTTTTATGATAATTGACATATAAAATGGTTTCAGAATCTCTTGATTTAGAAGTTAGTAATACAAGATTTCAAACCACTTGGCTATCTCCTACTTATAAATGTAATAATGGATGTTGGTGGTGTTACGCAGGGGGGAGTTCTCCTGATAAAGAAATGCCAATTGAAAGAGTAAATGAAATATTAAAACTTTTAAATAAATTAGGTGCAAAAAGATTGATACTAGTTGGGGGAGAGCCAACAGTTTATTCTGAATTAGAAGATTTATTATCAACAGCTACCGGATTGGGAATATCTACAGGAATGGTAACTAATGGTAGAAAATTAAGTGATTATAAGTTTACTAAAAGTCTAAAAGATAAAGGAATCTCTGGGATTGGCATCACAATCTTAGGAAGTGAAGATATTCATGATAGATTGACAAAAGTAAATGGAAGTTACAGGGAAACTATAGAAGGGATAATGAAATGTAAGGAATTAGGCATTGATGTAACTACAAATACTGTAATAACTGAGCATAATAAAGATGATTTAACTTATATTTTAGAATTATCAGACTCTTTAGACATAAGAAGATGTTTTTTTAATGTATGTTCAGATGATATCTCCAATCCCCATGATTATTCATTAAGCCCATTAAGAGCTGTGGAAATAGTAAGTGATTTTTTATTAAAAAATGAATCACATCATAGTAAAATTAGAATTGTAACCCCTATGGCAATATGCAATTTTGAAGATCATGCAGATGATTTCCTTAAAAAAGGATTGATAGGAGGTTCATGTGGAGCATTCTATGGTAATATATTTGCTATAGATTACAATGGAGATGTTTTGCCATGTCCTCATTTTACTGGATTTCCTATTTTTAATTTATTTGAATCTATGAAACTAATGGGTGCAGCGGAATTTAGAGAAATTTTTATTGGGAAAGGCAATGCAGGAGAAAGTTTTAGAAGTAAATTATGGCATTACCCTTCAACTAGCTGCGTGGATAGTGATAAGTACGGAGAATCTTGCTTGGGTGGTTGCCCAATACAATGGTTCAAGTATAACCCAGAAGAAAATATTAAGGGAGGCAAAAAAAATGGAAAATTTAGTTGAACTTTTGAAAAGACATCAAACAACAGGGGTTTCAAGTAAGGAAAAATCAGTGGGTAAAAGTTATCCTATAATGAGGGATGAAACTTTGGAATGTCCACTATATTGCCCAACTGATTGTAGAAATGATTGTACTGTGCAATGCACTGACTGTACATTTTGTGAATATCAAAGTTAAATAAAATAAATTGTCTACTGTAAGTTTTAAATTAGATAGAGAAAAAGATGCTTTTAATAATTGGGAAACTTCCAACAAATTCTCAAGATTAGGTAATTTTAGTGGATATGTTCCAGAGTATATCCGCTCAATTTCAAAAGATAAGGAATTTAATGAATGTAAAGAAGAAATATTGAGTTATCTTTCTAAAATTCATAACTCTAAAATAATTCAATTGACATTAGAAAGCTTCCAAAAGTCATGGAGTGAAATTGAGAATGAATATTTTATGAGATTAGAGAATATAACTAAAAGAAGATTTTCTGGTAACATAACTGCTTATTTGACAACTATAATGAAATGTCCTTATAACTTTAAAGAAAAATGGTTTATGGTAAGTTTTTTTTCAAATATACCAAGAGCAATGGTAATTATTGGACATGAGTTATTTCATATTCATTTTCATATTTATTTCTGGGATGAGATAGAAAAGGAAATAGGATATTCCAAGACAGATGATTTAAAGGAAGCTTTAACAGTTCTTCTGAATAATGAATTCAAGGATATGTGGTTGCTTGAAGATAATGGATATCCTCAGCATAGGGAGTTAAGATTATTCATAGAACAACAATGGATTAAAAACAAGGATTTTAATGTTTTATTGGAGAATTGCATAGCTTATCTTAAGGATGATAAATATTTTTATCCTCACCCCTTAGTAACAAAAAACTTATAAATACTAAATAATTGACTACCTTATAATTAAGATAATACAAAAATTTATAAATATTGGTGATTTATATTAGGTATGAAAAATAAATTAGTAAAATTAAAACAAGAAGATTTAGAAAAAAGATGTAGAGAAAGGACTTTAATTTTATGTAAACCAGAAAGTATATTAACTGGTGAATATCCAGAAATCCTTAGAAGGATACAAAGGTTACATTTTAAGACTCCTTTATTGAAAATGTTTAAATTTTCTAAGAAATCAGTTATTGAATTTTATAAAGAAGTTGTAAATAATTGGGAACCAAAAGAAGATATGATTGAGATATTTACAAAAATGATAGAATATCCAACATTAGCAGGGGTTGTTGAAGGACCAAACAGTATTGTTACTATGAGAAAACTTGCTGGAGGAATTCCAAAATATAAATCAAATGATGGAGAAATAATCTTTGAAAAATATAGTGCACAATTTCAACCAGTCCTAGCTCCAATGGGTACAATAAGAGGAGATTATTCATCATCAGATATTGATATTCCTGATACAACACTAATCCCAATTCCTAATTTTATGCACGCATCTGATAGCAAAGAGAGTTACAATAGGGAAATAGATATTCTTATTAAATACAACCACATATCCAAAGGTGATTTTATAGATTATAAAAGACCAGATTGGGGAATATTATTTGGCATTAATACATAATTTTAATTAAAGTAAAATATGAAAGAAGATTTAGATTTATTTTCAATTAATGTCGCTAATGTCATAGGCAATAATGTTGATCCTTTTATTGTAAAAGAGATAATATCTATTTCTAATAATGAAAAATACATCTTTCATGGTATAAAAAATAACAAATGTTTTTATAGAATTAATATAGAAGGTATTAAACCTTTATCGCCTGAGGGGGGTAAAGGAAGCTATTGGAGTTCTGGAAAGCGTTTGTTTGGAAGTGAGACCTCAGTATTTTCTACATATGATACCACTTTTTTTCATTATGCTCACACAAATGAATCTGAAAATAAAAGTTTAATGAGTTTAGCAATATTAAAATATGAAAATTCAGAATTAAAATTAAAAGATTTTTTTTAAAATAGATAAATGTATAATAATTCATCAACACATTCCAAGAGAACTAATTCATTTATTAAGATTAGAAGTAGAATTTGATGACCAAAATTTAACTTCAAGAGTAAAAGGTCAAATTAAAGAAAAGATTTTATTATGTAATTTATATAATATATTAAAATTCAATTATAAATCGGGTGAATTGACATTAATTCAAGAAAGATTATAGCTAATAAATATCTTTATTGTCAATAAATTCTTTAAACTTTATAAAAGCCATTTTTCTCATTGAAATGTTATTTTTCTCTTCATCACTCATCTCTGCAAATGTTTTTGAGAAACCGTTTGGTATGAAAATAGTGTCCCATCCAAAACCATTATTACCTCTTGGTTTGTCAGATATAAATCCATCTATTCTTCCGGAAAAAACTGAAAAATTAGAACCATCAAAATACCCAATACATGTTTCAGCATAAGCTTCTTTATTTTCTTTATTTCTAATTAAATTGCAAATTCCATCATCTTTAATTGATTTGAGCATCCATTTAACTAATGCCCCGGGAAAACCATTCAATTCTTTTATATGTAATCCTGTATCCTCAACAATAACTGGTTTTTTGATTTTATCATAAGCTTCTCTTGCTTTCTTTTCAACTATGTCTTTTGCTTCTATTGCTTGAATTTCATTTAAATCAATATTAATACTTTTCACTTCCTTTCCTATTATTAAAGAAGCTTCTTTAATTTTATTTTCATTGGAAGTTATAAATAAAAAATCCATTAATATGTAATTTTAGAATAACTTAAAAAGTTTATTGTTATCTAGAATATAATGAAACTTATATATTGTGCTACTCCTAAAAGAATTTTCCATAAATCTAATGAAATTATAAATAAAGTATTATCAACTGGAAACGCACCTTTTTTTCCATTTTTTTCTTTTCCCATAAATATCTTTGAAGATGGACCAATAGGAAGAGAGAAAACCATTAATTTTTGTCTTAAATCTATAGAAATTTGTGATGAATTGTGGTTTTTTGGGTTATCAGAAGGAACAATTTTAGAGTTAAATCACGCAAAAAATATTGGAAAAAAAATAAGATTCATAGATTTATTTGATAATGAATGGGAATTAAATAAAAAACAAATTGAAGAATTGAAATCAGTAATTGTGAAATAATTTTAAACACTCATCCCTCATAAAACCCCTAATTAAAAAAATATTTTCTGTAGATTTATTTATTATTTCTTGAGGATCTATTTTTATTGTTCTCCATAACCATTCATTGTTAGAATTATCTTCATGATATTTAGTCATATCATCAATATATGTTCCTGAAATTATTCCAGAAAGTTTTCCCCAAACTGCAGCAGAAACACACATTGGACATGGCTCATGTGTTGTATACAAAACTGCTCCTTCGATATGTCGATTTTCTAATATTTTACTAGCCCTTCTTATAGCAACTATTTCAGCATGAGATGTTGGATCTTTATCAACTTTTACTCTGTTTTCTCCTAAAGAGATTATTCTATTTTCGTATACTATTACAGAACCTATAGAATAATCACCATTACCTCTGGCTAAATGTGCTACTCTAATTGCCTCCCTCATAAATTCTTCTTTAGGTTCATATTTCATAAAAATATTATTACCAAAAATTATATAAATCTGTAGTAATTTTTTAGGAGTTATGGAATATAAGAATAATTTTATTAGTTTTGAAGGGATTGATGGTTCTGGTAAATCCACAATAGTTAGTTTATTGGTTGAAAGAATGGAAGAAAAAGGAGTTAAAATTTATAAAACAAGAGATCCGATAAGAGATAAAAATCCTTGGTATGAACTTTATGATCTTTTTGAACATTCACAAAGAGTTGATAAATTTAGCGAAGCTTTATTGTTATTATCTTCTAGGGTTGATAATGTGAATAGGTTTATTAAACCAGAATTAAATAAAGGATCAATAATTATAGCAGATAGATTTTCTGATAGTTGGTTTGCTTACCAAAGTTTAAGATTAGAAAAATTTTTTGGATCTTCAAAAAAATCTTTAGACTATTTAATAGATTTGCATAATAGCTTAATTGAAGAGGGGGTGTTAATTAATCCAGATAAAACATTTCTTTTTAAAATTAATCCAGAAATTGCTTTTGAAAGAATTAAAAGAAAGTCTAAAATATCAAAATATGAAAAACTGAATTTTTTAAAAAAAGTCTTAGAACAATATGAAATAATTTCAGATAGATTTAATGAAAGAATTGATTTAATAGATACAGAAGGAAAAAGTATAGAGGAAGTTTATGAAACTGTTTTTAGTAAAATAAACTAAAATTTATATTTTGAAATATAAGGATTTGATTTTATAATATATCTCTGATTCCAATCAGTTGCCTTAGATATGCCTATTCTTGGCGTTGTTATAATCTCAATTCTTTCATTTTCATTTTCAATTATAAACAGTTCAGAATCCGAATTAGTTAAATCACAACCATAATGGTTTAAATTTATATTAAATGCTTGACATAATTTTCCAGGACCATTACATAAATTAACAAGATCTTTTTTATCTACTCCTCTTCTTTTAACCATTAAATCAAACCCTTCTAAAGGTTCCAGTGCTCTTATTAAAACACAGCCTGGAGAGTTTTCACTTTCTGCAACAATATTTAAACAATAATACGCTCTTAATCTAAAAACATAAGCATGTCCAGGAAGACCATATAAAACTTCTGTTCTTTTTGTTCTACCAGCAAATGCATGAGCAGCAGGATCATCTTCTCCAAGATATGCTTCAGTTTCTACTATTTTTCCAAACAAAGAAATATTGTTTTCTTTTTTTACAATTATCTTTCCTAAAATTTCTCTAGCAACAATATCGGTTTTTCTATCAAAAAAAGATCTTTTCAAAGGAATCATAAAAATGAGATTATATTTTAATATAAAAATCTACCTATATTGATAATTTTATCCTCACCCCTTAGTAACAAAAAACTTATAAATACTAAAAACACCTTATTTCAGGGTTAAAATGAAGAAATCTAGATTG
>JAGVZC010000006.1 GCA_018302885.1 Candidatus Woesearchaeota archaeon | reverse complement strand
GCCAGCTCAGCCTTCTGGATTACTTGTGTATACCACTCAGAAAAATCCTCGGATTTCTTTACAGTCAGCCCTTTTGTGCCCTCTTTCATATTATTATTTTTATTTGAATATATTTAAAACTTTTTAAGAATCTTTGCCTGATAAATTGTTGCGATAATCTGCACTATTCCCATTGTTATGAACAAAGCCTTGAATGAAAAATAATTTACAATGAAACCGCCGATTACCATTGCAATTCCTGTAATGATATAGCCTTCTCCGCTGGCAAGACCCCATTCATATCCCGCAAGTTTTCTGTCTTCATATTTTGAATATAGTGCTTCCCATGTTGGCACGGCCAGAGCAGCTGCAATGCCTAATCCAATCTGGACAATGAACAGCTGAAATGGATTTGAAACAAAAATATAACCAAATGTAAAAACAGCATTTAGGGCATAGCCCCACATCATTAATTTTTCCTTGTTATTTCTTTTGTCAGAAATTTTTCCTATTAAAATTATCAATATTCCTGTTACTATAAGATAAGTTGCCCATGCCCATGAAATATCCAGGATGTCTCCTCCAATCCTTTCTGCAAAAACAGCAAATAAAGGACCAAACATTCCTGCACCAAGAGACCATAAATTTCCCCCATACAGGAGTATTTTTATTCTGTCATTAAGCATTATTATGATTTGAATTTTAAGAATATAAACTTTACTTTTAGCGGGTCTGCAGGGATTTGAACCCTGAGCTTCCCGTCCGAAGCGGGATATTTTGTCCAGGTTAAACTACAGACCCAATTAAAACCCAATTATATAAGAAAAAAAGAGTTTATAAAAGTTAATTTTAAATAAAGCAAAGTAAGATATTGATTGATGAAAAAGTTTGTTTATCTGTTGCTTACCGGATTTCTTTGGGGTTTTATAGGAATTTCTGTTAAATTAATTCACAATGAAATAAATCCATTCACATTAAATTTCTTCAGATTTCTGACTGCATTTATTGTCTTGCTTATACTATCCCCAATATTTGATAAAAGATCCCTGAAATTAGAAAGAAAGAATATCAGACCATATGCAATAATAGGTTTGTTGTTTGCGATAACTACGTCATTGTTTGTTTTTGCCCTTTCAAGAACAACTATTTCAAATACTGTCCTGCTTCAGGCAATTCAGCCTTTTTCCCTGATGTTCATAGCTTATTTTTGGCTTAAAGAAAAGATAACATCAACAAAAATAGTTACTTTAGTAATTGCATTGATTGGCATTTATATTATAAATCCATTGACAACAGGAGACTTGGTGGGGAATATAGCTGCTTTGGTATCCGGATTATTCTTTGCCTTGTTGACTGCATATATGAGATATGAAGACAAGAAATTGCATCACACTTCAACATTATGGTATATGTTCTTTGCAGCAATATTTATGATTCCGTTTCCTTTTATTTTTGGTTTTGGATTGTTGATGAAAAATATCTTTTACATATTGATGCTTGGTGGTTTGGGAACTGGTTTGGCTTATTTATTTTATAACTTTGTACTGGAAAAAATGGAGGCAGATGTGGTTGGATTATATTCAATGATTTTGCTTCCATTAGTTTCAATTATTTTTGGAATATTTGTAATAAAAGAGATACCTACATTAACAACGATAATTGGCGGTCTTGTTTTGGTGGGATCAATTGTATTCCTTAAATTGCACATTAAAAAATTAAGGGCTTAAATCCTGCAAGTCTTACATTTATCTAAGACTCTTTTTTGTGCTATTTTCATTGCAGCATCTCTTGTGTCAACTTTTTCTTTCTTGCTCAAGTCAAGAATATGCTTTACATTTTTTGTAATCTTCTCTTCAACCAATTTGAACATTTCTTTTTCAGTTCCACCAATGTATTCCACATAGCTGCTTATGACACCGCCAGCATTTGCTATTATGTCCGGGATTACTAAAACTCCTTTCTTGTAAAGTAATCTTTCAGTCTCTTTGCTCATTGGGATGTTGCTTCCTTCAACAATCAACTTGAATTTTATCCTGTCAACATCTTCTGATTTGATTAGATCAGGAATTGCAGCAGTAATTAGTACATCGGCGTCAACTTCTATAATTTCATGTCCTTTTTTTACTTGAGCATCCTTGTAATTAATTACACTGCCGGTTTCATTCTTTATTTTTTCCAATTTATTATACTCTATTCCCTTTTTGTTGTAAATCATACCTTTTGAATCAGAGACGGCAACTATTTTTGCACCATCCTGACTTAAGAATTTTGCAGCAAATACTCCGACATTCCCAAAACCCTCAATCGCAACCGTTGTTTTTTTAACATCTTTTCCCATGAATTTCAGTGCGGTTAATGTTGCATGATGAACTCCAAATCCAGTGCTTCCCAATTCATGAGGAATGCCCCCGAGATGTTTTGGCTTTCCAGTGCATGATTTTATATCCCCGTTTGCTTTTGCAAATGTTTCCATCTCCCCTTCAGCCATGTACATATCAGGACCTGCAACATACAGGCTTGGGATTACTATCTTTAATGATTTAGAAAACCATTTTACAATTTCGTCTTTTTCTTCTCTTGAAATTTTCTTGCTGTCTATTGTGATTCCTGATTTGGCTCCACCAAAAGGCAATTCAGCCAATGCATTCTTCCATGTCATTGCTCTGGCTAATCTTGAAACTTCCTCTTCATTGACAGTTTCTGTCATTCTTATTCCGCCTTTAGAAACACCAAGGGCTGTGTTATCAATGCATAAGACTGCTTTAACGCCTAATTTAGGATTATAAATTTTTATTATCTTTTCTGGACCAAAATTATCATACATTTTTATCATATCTATCAACTCCTTAACAATTTACCTACAAGTTCTATCAAATTTATAAATTTATATATAAATATAATTAAAACTTTATAGTGGTAACAAAATAGAAAGGTTTATAAACTTCAAATTCACATTAATTCTGAGGTAAAAATGAATCAAGCACCATATGGAATAATAAAGCAGGCAAGTCCGCAATTTCCAGTTAGGGAATTACTTGTAGTTCCACATGGAAATAATGATTTAACAGTTGGTTATCCTGCTTTTGGTCGAGATATCTATGAAAGAAATTTAGAATTTATAAGCAGGGATTATTCTCATCCAAAAACAGGAGAAAGAATTTCTTTCAGACCATCTTCAACCCATGAATCAATTTCTGTAGCTGCTTGTGGTTTTGGTAGCAATGAAGAGTTTGATGCTAAAAGAGATATTTTTGACCTAAGATGTCTTCAGGCAGGTTATATTGTAAGAACTAAGGAAGGAGTTTTCACAAATACTCAAATTACAAATGAAGAAAAATTAAAAAGTCTTTTAATCAAAGCAGAAAAAGTTAAGGGAATTTATCTTATTGATGATATTATGGCTTTTGCACCTTATGAATCATTTCAAAGAGGAGTTCAGGATTGCGATACTTTTGCTCAGGGAGGGTTGGCAAGAGCATTGGAGCATACATCAGAAAATGTTGCCAATAACCTAAGAGAGATAACTTCTCATAAACATTATAAGGGGGGAGTGAATGTTTGGGATTTTGATGATGTTAAAAAACCTATTTTAAAGGTTGTCAGTTTGTACTCTAACAGGGACATTGATGGCGGCAGGTTGGATGTTAACGGCTACGACTGGAATGGTTACATTAATGGCTATGCTTTTGGGGTGTTGAATAAGAGTGCCGAAGGCACTCGCATTAAAAAATAAATAGTCTTTTAAATTATTCCTCCTTTTAGACATCGTCTTAGCAAAGTTTGAAAAATCTTGAGCTAAGGCCACACGCCAATTTATTTGGTGAAATTCAACAATAACAATTAGTAAGATACTCTGAAAGTTGAAGTTGTGGTGGCAATTGGTAAATTGGCTACATAGCTGGTTGTCAGTTTGAACTCTAACAGGAACATTGATGGCAACAGGTTGAATGTTAACGGCACCAACTGGAATGATAACAATAATGGCTATGCTTTTGGAATGGCTTTAGCTCCTAAGACATTTAAAATGAAATCTCACAATAATTTATATCAAAAAATAGTTTCCTATAATAATCTATTATTAGCATATAAAAATGCAAGAAAAAACAAAACAAAGAAAGATTATGTCATTGAATTTGAAAATAATCTGAACAATAACTTAAAATCATTAAGAACAGAGTTATTATTGCATTCTTACCAGCCTAAACCTCTTAAAACATTCATCCTAAGAGATCCTAAAACAAGAAAGATATCCAAATCTGACTTTAGAGACAGGGTAATATATCATGCTTTGATAAATATAATAGAGCCAATATTTGACAAGATTTTTATTTATGATTCATATGCAAACAGGAAAGGCAAGGGAAATCTGTTTGCAATAAAAAGGTTCGATGAATTTAAAAGAAAAGTCTCAATGAATGGCAAAATAATAAATAATAAATTCAATGACAATAATTTTGTAAAAGGATATTGCCTTAAAGCAGACATCAGGCATTATTTTCATGAAGTTAATCATGATACCTTAATCAATTTAATAAAAAGAAAAATTAAGGATGAAAAAGTCATCTGGTTGATTAAAAAAATAATAAAGAATACTTCAACTGGGGGAATTGCCAATATCGGGATGCCTCTTGGCAATCTCACCTCCCAATTCTTTGCTAATATTTATCTTAATGAGCTTGATTATTTTGTAAAATATCAATTAAAGGTAAAATATTACATAAGGTATGTGGATGATTTTGTTATATTACATTTCTCTAAAGAGCAATTAGAGGAATGGAAGGATAAAATAAACTATTTTTTAAATAATAATTTAAGATTACAACTTCATCCGGAAAAATCTAAGATAATTCCTTTGTCAAGGGGAATAGAATTTGTAGGATTCAGGAATTTTTACTATTTTAAATTGTTAAGAAGGAGAAATATAAAAAACATGGAATCAAAGATACAGCAATATAAAGATGATAAAATCCCCAAAGCTAAAATATTTGAGATATATCAAGGATGGAAGGCTTATGCAAAATGGGCAAATACATATAACCTAAGAGAAAAAATTATTGAAAAAATAAACCTATCTAAAAAATAAAATTATGGTTTGAATCTTGTCATTGTTCTTGGAAAACCAATGGCGTCTTTTATGCTGTCAAGACCGCAGATCCATTTTATCATTCTCTCAGTTCCCATTCCAAAGCCACCATGTGGAATGCTTCCATATTTTCTTGTATCCAAAAAATAATCATAATCTTTCACATTTTCGCCTTTCTTTTTCAATGTTTTTATTAATTCATTGATGTTGGTGTCCCTTTCACTTCCACCGACTAATTCTCCATTACCTTCAGGACCAAGCATGTCAAAGCAGACTGCAACTTTCGGATTTTTTGGATCCTTTGGCTTGTAGAATGCCATTGCATCTTTTGGATAGTGCGTTACAAAAACAGGAGTATCATAACCTTCCATTATCTTTTCTTCTTCAATTGTTCTTAGATCTTTTCCCCATGAAACTTTCATTCCTTTTTTATTTAATAATTCAACAGCTTCTGAATAAGTCATTCTTGGAAATTTATTTTTTACAACAGGCTCTAATTTTTTTACATCCCTTTCAAGAATCTTCAGTTCTTTTTTGTTTTCTTTCAGGACTTTTATTATAATATGCTTTACCAGATCTTCGCACAAATCCATCAAATCATAAAGGTTAAACCATGCAACCTCAACTTCAGTATGCCAGTATTCTGTCAAATGCCTTGAAGTCTTTGATTTTTCAGCTCTGAAGCTTGGATTGATGCTGTATATCTTTTCAAGGCTGAACATTGCAGCCTCTGCATATAACTGCCATGTTTGTGTAAGATACATTTTTTGATTAAAATATTTTACTTCAAATAAAGTCGGACCTTCCTCTGCACCGCCAGGGATTATTATTGGACTGTGAAATTCATAATATCCTTTTTTTCTGAAGAATTCATGAATTGCTCCGAAGACAGTGCTTCTGATTTTAAGAATTGCAGTCATCCTTCTTGATCTTACCCATAAATGCCTGTAATCAGCAAGGACTTCTATGCTCTGGTCCTTTGTGATTGGATATTTTTCAGCAAAATGAATTACATTTAATTTTGAAACTTTAACCTCATATCCTGTTGGAGCCCTTTTATCCTTTGCAATTTCTCCTTCCAGTTCGACAGAGCTCTCAATAAGTAATTTATCTGCATCATTCCACTCTTTTTCAGAAATTCTGTCTTTGTCAATTACACACTGAATTATGTCAGTGGAATCCCTGAGAACAAGAAATTTTAACTGGTTGCTTCCCCTTTCCCTGTATATCCATCCTCTCAGGGCAACCTTCCCCTTTCCATTTTTTATTGCTTCATCAATTGATATGAATTTCATAATATTAAAAACAACCTTTGTTATTTAAAAATATTGCTAAAATTTGAATAATAATATTATACTAAAATAAATTCCAGTATAAGAAATAAAATATAAATTCCAATTAATCCATAACCCAATAATTTCTGATTTCTGGTTTTGTGTGTGAAAAATAAATATATCAAAAATGCCAATAAAGACATTATTCCAATTTCAATGAATATTGTGTTGCTTAAAATTATTGAACTTATCGTTGATGCCAATCCCAAAACCAGTATCACATTTACTATGCAACTTCCAACCAAATCTCCAACCAGAATCCCCATATATCTTTTTCTTGCAGCTTGTATTGTAACACTTAATTCAGGGAATGTTGTTCCTATTGCCATTAATACCCCTATTAATTTACTTGAAACTCCGAAATAATTGGCAACATTTCCTGCTGAACTGACAAGATACTTGGCAGAAAAAATCAAAACAATCAGGCTAATAACAAGAAACAAGTAATTTTTTATGTTGTTAAACCACATTTCTTTTTTTATCCCCCTTACTTTAATGTGTCTTTTTAGGTATTCTTCTGGTTTCTTCTTTCTTCTGAAAGTGTCAAATAAATAATATATCAATAGCAACAATAAAGCCATGCCTTCAAAATTGCTTATTTTTAAATCCAAGCTGAATATAAGCAATAAAAAATAAACCAAAAATAGGAATTTTAATTCATGCAAAATATCCTCATTCTTTTTAAGATAAACAATCAAAAATAATGAAATTCCGAATATAAATGCAATGTTGGCCACGTTTGCTCCTATGATGTTTCCAATAACCAGAGGACCCTGCTTGTAAATTGAGGCAAGTATTGCGGAAAATAATTCAGGTGTTGAGGTGCCTATTGCAACCAATGTCAATCCTATTATTAACTCACTGACTCCAAGATTTTTTGCTATCTTTGAAGAAGAATTGACAAACAAATTAGAACTTGCAACTAGAAAAAATAAGGCTATTATCAGTATGATTATATCCACTATCATGGTGTTAATCTCTCAGGATCCCTTGGAAGCAGGATAGCCTCTCTAATATTATTTAATATAAGTAGACATTGCACCATCCTATCCAATCCAAGACCAACACCACCATGAGTAGGGCACCCAAATTTAAAAATGTCTACATAACCATTTATTTTATCCAGATCAATTCCTTTTTCTTTAGCCTGCTCCTTTAATATTTTATATCTATGCTCTCTTTGTGCTCCGGTTCCTATCTCAACGCCATTCCATATCAAGTCAAAGGATTTTGTCCCTTTACTGTCATTGTCCGATTTCATATGATAAAATGGTCTTTTATCCCACGGATAATTAACAACAAAAACAAAGTCAGATTTGTATTTTTTCTTGACAATTTCACCTATAATCTTTTCAGATTCTGAATCTAAATCATCGTTATCGCTTAATTTTTTTCCTTTTTCTTTTAACATTGATTTGACTTCCTTAATTTGTAATCTAGGAATGCTTTTTGGTACTTCAACATTAACTTTCAATAAATTTAATTCATCACTACAATTGTTTTTTACATCTTTTATAATATATTTAATTAGGTTTTCAACGACATCCATTACACTATTTTCGTCCTGAATAAATCCCATTTCCATGTCCACTCCAATGAATTCTGTAAGATGTCTTGTTGTGTGGCTTTTTTCAGCACGGAATACTGGAGCAATTTCATAGACTCTTTCAAACCCCGCAGCAACCATCATTTGCTTGTATATCTGGGGGCTTTGGCTTAGATATGCCTTTTTATTGAAATAATCTATCTTGAATAATTCAGAGCCTGATTCAACGCCGGCAGCAGTTATTTTTGGTGTATTAATTTTTATGAATCCTTCTTTGGAAAAGAAATCAACAATTGATTTGAACATGTTTGATCTTATCTTAAATATTGCATTTATCTTTGGGTTTCTTGCATCTAAAAATCTGTAATTTATTCTTTTGTCAATGCTTGTTGTATCCCCAAAAATATCAATTGGCAAAGGGGTTTCAGCTGGATTTATTATTTCATAATTATCAAGAATTAATTCTTTTTCTCCGGATTTTTTCTGTCCTTTTTTTATTGTGCCGGAAGCGGATATGACGCTTTCAGGGGTTAACTTGCTCAATTCCTTGAAACCTTTTGCAACAATCTGCAGAACACCAGTCCTGTCCCTTAAATTAATGAAATTAAGGTTTCCCATCAATTTAACCTTTTCAACCCACCCCGCAACAATGACTTTTGAATTATCCTTTTTATTCAGAACATCTTTTACATACTCTCTTTTGTTTAGGTCCATATATTAAATTGTTTAAACTATTTATTTAAAACTTTCCATAACTTATATAAATAACCTATTTTCTTTAAACTAACATGAAAGAGATAGCAGAATTCTCGTTGAATAAAGCACAGGAACTTGGATGTAAGTATGTTGAAGTAAGGGCGGAAAAAAGAACTTCAACTGGCTTGACATTGAAGAATGGAAATCCAGAGATAACTGGCTTTGACACAACTAATGGAATAGGAATAAGGTATATGATAAATAACAATCTAGGATTTGTGTCAACAAATAATTTTGACAGGGAAAAAATATTGTCATTGATAAAAAAATCAATTAGATTGACTGAGAATACCTCAAGAATTTCAAGGAATATTTATTTTTCAGAGGAAAAATCAGAAAAGGCAAACTATAAAGTAAAGCAGAAAGAAAAAATAGAAGATTTTACAGAAGACAAGAAACTTAAGGTTCTTAAAGAAATAGACAAAACAATGGTGAATCTGCCCCAGAGATTTCTTACATTGGGTGATGAGATTACAGAGAAATATTACATTAATTCAGAAGGTTCTGAAATTTCTTCAGTGATTCCAAGAGTTTCTCTGTTGTATTTCATAACAATTGAGGAAAATGGAAAAACAATACAGAGGTATCTTCCATATGGTGCTGTATCCGGTTATGAAACATTGAAAAAATGGAACTTAATCAAGAAAATTCCGGATGAAATTGATATTTTAAAGGACAATTTAATGAATGGAATTCCATCCCCGAAAGAAAAAATGGATTTGGTCATTGGCTCGGAAGTGACTGGAATAGCGGTTCACGAATCTGTCGGGCATCCTTTCGAAGCGGACAGGATATTGGGAAGGGAAGCAGCTCAGGCTGGAGAATCTTTTCTTACCCCAGACAAAATTAATACAAAAATAGGTTCAAGCATTGTTAATGTGATAGAAGATCCAACAATTGAAAGTTCATTTGGTTATTATCTTTATGACGATGAAGGTGTAAAGGCAAGAAAAAAATATTTGATAAAAAAGGGAATAATAAATGAATTCCTTCATGACAGGCAGACTGCTTTTGAATTAAAAACAAAATCAAATGGCTGTTCAAGGGCAAATAATTATGATGTTGAGCCAATGCTGAGAATGTCTAATACATATGTTGAATCTGGAAATTCTTCAGAAGAGGAAATAATTGAAGAAACAAAGAAGGGAATTTACATGAAGTCATACATGCAGTGGAACATTGATGACAAGAGATATCATCAGAGATATACTGGAAGCGAGGCTTATCTTATAGAAAAGGGTGAACTGACAAAGCCAATATTTGCCCCGGTCATGGAAATTACAACACCAACCTTGTGGTCATCAATTGATATGATTGGAAACAAGATTGAATTTTATGCAGGTAATTGTGGAAAAGGAGAACCAATGCAGGGAATTCCTGTTTATTTTGGCGGGCCTGTAATGAGGCTGAAAAATATAAATATACAATAAAATGGAAAATATAATTTATTATCTGAAAGATGAATTAATGAAAAAGGGAATGGATGATTTAATAATCACTTTTTATGAAACAGAGGGCAGGCAGTTAAAGTTTGTTAATAATAAAGTTGTAAAGACAGGTTCTGAATTGACTTCAAATATCTCAATATTTGTTACGAAAAATAAAAGGATAATATCAACCTCATTAAAAGATATAAATAAAAATAAGGCAGATGAATTAATAAGAAAAATTGTTTCAATGTCAAAGAAACTTCCTCCAAATGAGGATTATCATGGAATTGCACAGGGGCCATTCAAGTATAAGGTAAAATTTGATTATGATAAGAACATAATGGACGTTGACGAGTCAGATTTGCTTGAAAAAGCAATCAACAAGGCACTGGAAACTTCAAAAAGAGTTGCTGGAAACCTTGAAGTGGGGCATTTGAAGTCTCATTTGGTTTCTTCCACTGGTGCGGAAGTAAAAGAGGGCTCTTCTAATTTATATTTTTCAATAAGGGCATTCAATGAAAAGGAGGAGTCAGGGCATATGACCTGCTGTTCAAATACATTGAAAAAATTTAATCTTGAAAAGACTGCAGAAAGGGCGGCGGAGATTGCAAAGCTTGCAAAGAACCCAGTTGAGGCAAAGGCAGGAAAATTTCCAGTTATTTTTTCACACATGGCTTTTGCTCCCTTATTGAATAATATTTCTGAGGCAGCCTCGGTTTATAGTGTTGAATCTGGCCTTTCATTTCTTCAGCAGTTGAATAAAAAATATGGAAACTTTACTTTAGAAGATGATGCGACATTGCCCGAAGGTTTTAATTCAACATCTTTTGATGATGAGGGAGTTCCAACTAAAAAAACTACAATAATTGACAAGGGGGTTTTAAAGACTTACTTGCATAATACCTCGACAGCAAAGAAATACAAGACAGAAACAACAGCAAATGCTGGTTTGATATCCCCAAGATCATTTAATGTTGTGTTTGACTGCAAAAAAGGAGATATATTTGATGTAAAGGAAGGAATTTACATAACAAATGTTTGGTATACAAGATTCCAGAATTATTCAAACGGTGATTTTTCAACAATACCAAGAGACGGAGCATTTCTTATAAAAAATGGGGAGATAGTTAAGTCATTGAAAGGTATGAGGATAAGTGATAACATGCTCAGCATACTTAAGAATATTCAGTGCTGCAATAAAAAAGTTATTCAGATTAAGTCATGGGAGGCTGAAATTCCAACATTCACCCCAGAAGTTTTGGTTAATGATGTTAATATAACAAAACCTGCGCACTAATTAATTCTTTTAATTCATCTTTATTATTGATATATCTATTGCAGATTTCAATTATTCCTTCTTCGGAATGAATTTCATCAATGCCTTTAAATAAAATATTTGCACCACTTATAATATTTAATACATAAGGATTCTCTGAAACATAATTATCCAGTTTTCTTCTCGGAATTATTCTTGCACCCTGAATGCAATCATCAATTTTATCTGCCAGTGATTTAAACTGCTCATCTGCTTCTTGAATATTTTTGCATCGCATCGAATGAAGAATAAATTTGTTGCACTGAAATGCTGGAAAGAAATGCATTCCCCCGAATGAATCTGAAATATTCCCATAAGGGCTTCTGACATCTGTCCTGAAACCAACCACATACTTTCCCATTGTTCTCCCATATGTTATTTCAACAGCAACTCCCTCATCAATTGGTTCATCAAGGTTGGAAACTATAATATCACTCCTTGGAATGAAGAAACCAACATCAAGAAAATAGATTATGTTTTTGATTGCAGAAGAAATCTCTTCAGGAGATAATTTTTCATTCAAGAATTTTTCCAGATTTCCAAATTCAAAGCCGTCTTTCTGAGGCAGGTCAGTCAGATAACCTCTTTCTTCAAGCAGGTTTGCCAGATTTATGTTGAAAAAAGTTTCTCTTCCTGAGAATAATGCAGCAGCAGTGTATATCCTTATTTTTTCTTGCATGAATAAGGGAATCTTATCTTTTTAATAAGAAAATCTGAACATTAATCTGCACATTGTATTATATTCTTTCTAAAATAAGGTTTGATTTTTAATTATGCTTATTAATAAATCAAACACACTAAAAACTAAATGAAGGGGGTTTTACAATGAATGTTGTATTTGGGGGAACTAATATTAATGCTACTGTTATTGAAAAAATAAAAAAGGGGGAAATAATTGATTCTTCTGAATTATCCCCAGAATCTATATCTGCAGGTTATGCAAGAGTAAGCAGAGATTCTAGAAGTGTAACTGAATTAAGGGAATCCTCTTCAAGAGAAGTTGCCAATGCAAGAAAATCTAATGAAATAATCTTCTTTGATATGGGACACCATTCAATTGCGGAACATGCATATTTTAATTTTGATGTTTTAGGAATATCAAGATTGGCAATTGAAGCATTAGAATCCCACAGGCTTGCTGGTTATACAGAAAAATCACAGAGGTATATAACTCTGAAGGGAGACTATGTAACCCCCTTGGAACTATCTAGTTTGCCAAAAGACATGCCTGACCAATTTCACAGATTAGTAAAAAAACAAAATAAATTATATTATGAAGCACTTCCTATACTGATTGAATTTCAAAGACAAGCTAATCCAGAATTAGCAAAAGAAGCAGATAGAAAAAAAGATGAAGGGATTAAAGACAGACTTAACAGGGAAAAGAACACCTTAGAAAGTTGGGCAAAGGAGGATGCAAGATATGTATTAAGTATGGCTACTGAAGGGCAACTTGGTTTTTCTGTGAATGCAAGGGAATTAGAATATATTATTAGGGAGTTTAAATTTCATCCTTTGGCAGAAGTTAGGGGGATGGGAGAAAGGTTTTATGAAATAGCATCAGGGGTAGCACCTTCTTTGATAATTTTAAGTGATGCAGAATCTTTTGAGAAAAGATTTGGCAGACCACTTGAAGAAAAATTTATGAAGGAATTTGATCAAGTTTTATCTGAGGAATGTAAAAAGGTTATACAACCCAAAAATATTCAATCCAGGAACGGAGAAGTTGAGCTGATTTCTTATACAAGAGATGGTGATAGAAAAATATTAACGGCTTTGTTGAAAAAAGGTTTAGAAAAATCAGGAATTAGCATTGGTTACAGAGATGCAGAAACTTATGCCTCAAATTTAACATCTAATCAGGAAGAAGGAAGGAAATTCTTACTGAATATATTTAAAGATTTAACAGAATTTGATAGGTTACCAAGGGAATTTGAATTGTCTACACTTACATATAGAATTGTAACAAGTGCAACCAATTTTGCACAGTTAAAAAGACACAGAATGATGACTTTACTTCCTGGATTTTATGATCCAAATTTAGGTTATACCATTCCTAATTCTGTAATTGAAGTTGGTTTTGATAAGAAATATATAGATGAAATGAACAGGGCTTCTGAATTATTTAATGAGATTAAAAAATACAACCCTCATTTAGCTCCTTATGCATTAACAAATGCTCATAGAAGAGAGAATATAGTTAAAATGAGTGTTAGAGAATTATATGCTTTTTCAAGATTAAGATGTGATAAACATGCTCAATGGGATGTTAGGAATAATGCAAATAAGATGGTTGAATTAGTAAAAGAGGTTAATCCTTTAACTGCAATGTTTTTGGGAGGAAAACATGAATTTTCTGAAATAAGAAGGAAATTATATGAAAAATGAGTGAAGGTAAATTTATTGTATTTTATGGAATAAACATATTAGGCAAAACAACACAATCAGGGATAATTTCAAGACAGATTGCACTTGAAAATTCTGTAAGGGTACACAGAATAAAATATCCCATTTATAATCTAGACCCAACAGGTTCTGAAATAAATGATTATTTAAGAAATGAAAATCCAAAAGAATTGACCCCCCACCAGCATCAGGAATTGCAATTACAAAACAGGTTTGATTATCAACCAATTTTATTTGAAACACTAAATTCTGGAATTTGGGTTTTAGCAGAGGATTATACTTTGACAGGAATTGCATGGGGTATTGCTACAGGTGTTGATGAGAATTTTTTAAGAAAGAAAACTAATTCTTTAATGGAAGAGGATTTTGGAATCTTGTTTGATGGTGAGCAGTTTAACCATAGGGAAGAAAGCCACAAGTATGAAACAAATTATAATTTAACAAAAAAGTGTAGAGAAATTCATTTAAGATTAGCAGAAGAGTTTGGAATTCCTGTTATAAATGCAAATCAGGAAAAAGAAAAAGTAACAAAAGATATCTTAAATATTTTAAAGGAATGGGGATTAATGAAATGATAATAGGAATAACAGGCTCATATGCATCAGGAAAAGATACTGTTGCGAGTATATTGCAAGAAAAAGGTTTTATCCATTATTCTTTATCAGATATTTTAAGAGAAGAGTTGAAGAAAAAAAGAAAGGAAATAACAAGGGAGAATATGATCAGTTTAGGAAATGAATTAAGGGAAAAATATGGGGCTTCTGCTTTGGCAGATAAAATAATTAAAAAATTAGAGGGCAATAAAAATTATGTTATAACATCAGTGAGAAATCCGAAGGAAATAGAAATATTATCAACAAAAGAAAATTTTCATCTTGTAAATATAATTTCTCCTGTAAGAACAAGATATAAACGTTTCCTAAATAGAATTAAAGAAAGAGGAGAAAAAGATGCAGAATCATTCAGGGAATTCATGAGGAACGAAAAACTGGAGAATTCAAAGGATGAGACAAAGCAGCAACTAAATGTATGCGAAAAACTTGCAAAAATTAAATTGATTAACAATTCATCACTTGAAAAACTTAAGGAAAAAGTAAACAGGTTGGTTGGTGACCTTGAAAAAAAAGAAGTTAAAGACTATATAAGACCCTCATGGGATGAATATTTTCTTAAATTGTGTGATGTTGTTGGTACAAGGGGAACCTGTGATCGAGGGAGGGCTGGTTGTGTTATAGTAAAAAACAAAAGAATAGTAGCTACAGGTTATGTTGGTTCTCCTGTTGGAATAGAACATTGTGATGAAGTTGGTCATCAGATGAAATCAACAATACATGAAGATGGTTCAGTATCAAAGCATTGTGTCAGGACTGCACATGCAGAACAAAATGCTATTTGCCTTGCAGCAAGGTATGGAATTTCCATTGAAGGCTCCACACTGTATTGCAAAATGACCCCCTGTTATGTTTGTGCAAAGATGATTATTAATGTAGGAATAAATAGGGTGGTGTGCCTTAGAGATTATCATGCAAGCGAAGATTCAAAAAAAATATTCAAGGAAGCAGGAATAAAGCTGGAAATAATAGAAAAGACAACTGAGCAATACAAGAATCAATAAAAAATGGAAACAGATATTTTAAAGCCTGGTATACTGACAGATAAACAAATTACAGATTTGATAAATACAGGAAAAATTAAATCAACATCATCAATAAATCATAAATCTCAGATTCAACCAAATACCTTGGATTTAACTTTGTCTTCTCATGCTTATAAATTAAGATCAAGTTTTACTCCAACAAGAAAAGAAAAAATTGAGGATATATTATCAAAATATGCAGCTTATGAATTTAATTTATCAAGTAAATCTGGGGGAGTTTTGGAAAAAGGAATAACTTATCTTATTCCTTTAAGGGAATGTACAGAATTGCCAGATAATGTTTGGGCTCATGCTAATCCAAAAAGTTCAATAGGAAGAGTAGATGTTCTTGTTAGATTAATTTCAGAAGGAAATCCTTTCTTTGATGAATTGCCATTAGGATACAATGGAAAATTATATCTGGAAGTAACCCCTTTATCCTTTCCGCTAAGATTAAGAGAGGGGGATTCTTTAAATCAGATAAGATTTATTAATGGAAAACCCGTTTTGGATATTGAACAATTGAATAATTTATATATAACAAGATTATCTAATGGATTCTCTTTATTATATGATTCAAAGAGAAATCCAGTGAAAGTGCCTTCTATAAATAATGGTGGTTTATTATTGACTTCAGAATTAAGCAGCGGAACATTGGTGTATAAATCTAAAAAGAATACAACTGAGATAGATATTAGAAGAAGGGATTATGATCCTGAGGATTTTTTTGAAATAATAAAAATAAAAGATGATGAGTATATAGTAAACCAAGACGAATTTATATTAATTCCTGGAAAAGAGTTTATCTCTGTTCCACAACAGGATGTTTGTGCTGAGATAATAGCAATAAATTTGCAGATAGGCTCATTCAGGTCGCATTATGCTGGATTTTTTGATTCTGGATTTGGTTGTGAATCTAATGAGGAAAGTTTGTTAAAAGGAAATCAGCCAACCCTTGAAATAAAAGTTTTTGATGTTCCATTCAGAATAAAAGATGCTCAATCAATTTGTAATCTAAGATTTTATTGGAATTGTGGAGGGGTGTCGGTGCCTTATGGAAATGAAAGGGGTTCAAATTATCAAGAGCAGAAAGGAGCAAAATTACCCAAGTTCTTTAAAACATAATTTAAATCACAATAATCTTTATATACTAAAACAGCAAAAATATACCACATCTTGTATGATTAACAAAAAATAAATACAACCCATTGTATTAACTCGAAAGTGATATGCCCCTACTGCTCACATCCGGAAACAAAAGTCTTGGACTCGAGAGAGTCTGAAGATATGGTAAGAAGGAGACGTGAATGCCTCAAGTGTGAAAAAAGATTTACGACATATGAAAGGGTTGAAATTGATTTAACTGTAATAAAAAAAGACGGAAGAAGGGAGCAATTTAGCAGGGAAAAACTGAAAACTGGAATAATTAAAGCAACGCAGAAAAGGCCAATAGAAACAGAAAAGATAGAAAACACTGTAAATGAAATTGAACAGGAGCTAAGGAATTTAAAATCACATGAAATTCCATCAAAAAAAATAGGTGATAAGGTAATGAAAAAACTAAAAGATTTGGATAATATTTCTTACATAAGGTTTGCTTCTGTCTACAAGGATTTTAGGGATATAGATGATTTGGTGGAGGTGTTGAAAAAATAAAATGGAGCAATTGACACAATTAAAACTATCAGAAAACCAGATAAAAGTTATCAGGGATAAATACCTAAAGGATTCACCAACTATAGAGCACTGGTTAAAATTAATATGTAATAATATTGCTCTGGCGGATCTTCTTTACTCTAAAAAAGTTTCAGAGCTTGAAATATTCAAGGGCGTTCAGTATGAAAGAATTGACTATGATTTCAACAAAAAATTATTCAGGTTTTTCTTGCTTCATAAAAATATAATCAACCATAATGAAATACATAATAATTTTAAGAAATTCATAAGCAATCTGGATGAAATATCAATGAAGAATCATGAATTAATTTCAGAAACAGAAGAGAAATTTTATAAAATGTTATCTAGTTTTGAATTCCTGCCAAATTCTCCTACCTTGATGAATGCAGGAAGGGACTTGCAGCAGTTATCTGCTTGTTATGTTCTGCCTGTTGGAGATTCGATAGATGAGATTTACAGTTCTGTTAAAAATACCGCATTGATTCATCAGTCTGGTGGAGGAACAGGCTTTTCATTTTCAAACTTAAGGCCTTTAGGTGACAAGGTCAAATCAACAAAAGGGATTGCATCAGGTCCGTTGACTTTCATGCAGATTTTTGACAAGTCCACAGATGTTGTTAAGCAGGGAGGACAGCGTCGTGGAGCTAACATGGGAATATTGCATTACACTCATCCGGATATTCTTGGATTTATAGATATGAAAAAGACCCCAGGAGTTATGGAGAATTTCAATGTTTCAGTGACTGTTGATGATAAATTTATGTATGCAGTAAAAAATAACGAGGATTATGATTTGATAAATCCAAAGGGCAAGAAACCAGTTGGAAAATTAAACGCAAGGGAAGTTTGGGACAAATTAGTTAAGGGTGCATGGGAAACAGGAGATCCTGGAATTATTTTTATTGACAGAATGAACAACACAGACAGTAATCCAACGCCGCATCTTGGTCAGATAGAGTCAACAAATCCCTGTGTAACGGGAGATTCATTAATATCAACAGAGAAAGGATTGATAAGAATGGAAAAATTAGTTGAAAATTATTCTGATGGAGGAATTAGAATTGCTACGGACAGAAGAATTCCAATAGAGATAAAACAAAGGAATGGAATTGTAATGCTGATGGAGCAATCTCAGGAATTAATTAATTTTGATATTATTACTAAATCTTTTACAACAGGTATTAAAGATGTTTATAAATTAAAAACAAATTCAGGATATGAATTAGAGTGTACTGGGGATCATAAACTGTTCACAAATGAAGGTTGGGTAAAACTAAATGATTTAAATTCTAATAAACACACAGTATTTATTCAAGCAGGAGAAGGAAAATTCAATGAGATTTATGATTTACCCTTTGAAGTTAAAAATGAGTTTTTAGGAAAGAATGGAATAAAATATTCTTTAAATTTACCAAATAAATGGACTAAGGAATTGGGTCAGATAATTGGATGGTTAGTTGGAGATGGGTGGTTAAGAGAGGATAAAAATTGCAGAGTTGGATTTACATTTGGTAATAAAGACATTGAGGTTATGAATTATTTAAAACCAATAATAAATAATTATTATGGAAGAAATATTAATGAATTAGAAAGAGAAAATGGAGTTTACCATTTATCTTACCATAGTAAATATTTTGTAGAATTTTTTAAGAATTTAGGAGTAAAAACATCTAAAGCTGCAGAAAAAGTTGTTCCAGAAAGTATTTTTACATCCCCTAAAGAATCTGTCATAGGTTTTCTGCAAGGATTATTTACAGCAGATGGAACTGTAAGTTGTCTTAGTGGAAGTCATTATTATGTAAGATTAACCTCAAAATCAGAGAAATTACTAAAACAAGTCCAATTAATTTTATTAAATTTAGGAATAAAGTCTAAAATTTATAATAGGCATAGAAAACCAAGAAATAATTTTAGTTACACTGATATAAAAGGAAATTATAAAACTTACAAAGATGATGGAAAATGCTTTGAATTAAATATAGCAAGAATATGTGTAATTAAATTTTTGAATTTAATAGGATTTTTATGTGATAGACATAAAGATAAAACAAAATTATTTTATAAAAAAAATCTTTACAAAAATATCTTCGAGGAAAAAATAAATGAAATAATTTTTGTTGGTAAAAAAAGAGTTTATGATTTAACTGAACCGAGAACTCTAAGTTTTATAACTAATGGACTGTTATCTCTAGATTGCGGTGAACAGCCTCTATTGCCATACGAACCATGTAACTTGGGATCAATTAATCTTGCAAAATTTGTAAATGAAGATTGGTCAGACATTGATTATGGTAAATTAAAAGAAATTATTTTCACTTCAACGCATTTTCTTGATAATGTGATTGATGTCAATAATTATCCAATACAGGAAATAGAATATGTGGCTAAATTAACGAGAAGAATTGGATTGGGGGTTATGGGCTGGGCAGAAACATTGGCAATGTTGGATATTCCTTACAATTCAGAAAAGGCATTAAGAAAAGGAGAAGAAATCATGAAATTCATCAATGATAAATGTCTTGAAGCTTCTGAAAAATTAGCTGAAGAAAGGGGGGTATTTCCGGCATTCAGGAATTCAATATATGACAAGGAAGGAAGAAATTTCAGATACGAATTTTATCCCAGAAATTCTGCAAGAACAACAATTGCACCAACAGGGACGATAGCAATAACAGCCGGATTGCAGGGTTCAGGAATAGAGCCTTTCTTTGCAATTGTATACATAAGATACAATGCAGCTGGAATAGATGCGCTGAAAAGAGGAGAAACGCCGGCAGAAAAAGATACTTTCTTTGAGGTAAATCCTTTGTTTGAAAAAGTTGCAAGACAAAATAATTATTTTAATATGGACAGGAAAGAATTATATCAAAAAATAAATGACAACCACAAGTCTTTGATTGGATTAAGGGAGATTCCTGAGAATTTCCAGAAAAGATTCCTGACCTCCCATGATTTGACTCCAAGAGAGCATATTTTTATGCAGTGTGCTTTTCAGAAATATGTCAACAATGCAGTGTCAAAAACAGTTAACATGAAAAATGAAGCAACTGTGAGCGAGGTTGAAGAGGTTTACCGGCTAGCTTATGAAAATGGAGCTAAAGGCGTGACAGTTTACAGGGATGGTTCAAAGCAGTTCCAGATATTAAATATTGGAAAAAAGAAAGAAAAGAAAAAAGACCTTCCGGAATTTGCTGATTATATGGAGATAAATACAGGTCAAGGTCCGATACATCTTCATATAAATTACAATGAGGATGGCCCTACAAAAGTGTTTGCTAATCTTTCTCCTGCAGGAACAGAAATTTCAGGATTAACAACAGCATTGGCAATAGTTCTTTCAAAATATTTCGGGCTTGGAGGGGATCCTGTTAGAATACTGAAACATCTTAATTCAGTAAAGTCAGAAAAGCCTTATGGTTTTGGTAAGAACAGAATAGATTCAATACCCCACGCAATTTCTGTTGCATTGAGAAGACATTTGACAAAAACCGGAAAAATAAAGACGCTGGAGAATATATCTAATGACAAGGAACAGACTAAACTGGTTGATACTCCGGAGAATGGAGATAAAGTTTATTGTCCAAAGTGTTTTAGTTCCAATGTAGGCTTTGTTTCTGGTTGTACTGAACCAACATGCTTTGATTGTGGATATTCAAAGTGCAGTTAATATGGAAAAAGGACTGATTCATGTTTATACAGGAGAAGGCAAGGGAAAAACTTCTGCTGGTATGGGTTTGTTAGTTAGGGCACTTGGAAGGGGTTTAAGTGTGAAAATAATTCAGTTATTCAAAAGGAATACTGGAGAGCAATTCTTTTTTGAAAATTCTGGTTTTAATTATTCTCAGTTCAAGCCATTGCACCCTTTTTTCAAGACATATAATCAGGATGAATTGCAAAGCCTAAAAAAAGAATTTATGGAATTCTGGAATGAGATTACAAATGATTTGAATTATGATGTTATTTTGATTGATGAAATAGGTCCTGGAATTGCATGGGGAGTCATTGATGAATCTCTTGTTTTTGATTTGATAGGAAGAAAGCCGGAAAAAACAGAGCTGGTATTGACTGGAAGGGACATGCCTTTGTCAATAATAGAAAAGGCGAATTATGTTTCAGAGATAAACAAGATAAAGCACCCTTATGATGATGGTGTCTTGGCTAGAAAAGGAATAGAATATTAATTTCTTTAAAGTGGTTACATATAGTAAGTTTTATATAATAATTTGATGTTATGCTGATATGATAATTTGGATATTTGGAATACTGGATTTGCTTGCATTATTTACTTTAGTGATTACACATTATGGATGGATTATTTCACCTATTCTTATATTATTGATGTTCCTTTACCTGGTTGCAAAAGGATTGATATTCTTCGGGGAATTGTTGAGCATGATGGATCTGCTTGTTGCATTCTATTTTGTTTTGTTTGTGTTTGGAGTAAGATTTGATTTATTATTCTATTTTGGAGCTATCTTGTTGTTGTATAAATCAATTATGAGCTTTTCGCATTAGAAAGTTTTAAATAATAATATTATTAAATTTTTTTAAGGGGGCGATAAATTTGGTTAAAGAAATAAATTCAGATAATTTTAAGGAAGAAATATCAAAGGGAAAATCAATGGTCGACTTTTGGGCATCCTGGTGCGGACCATGCAGAATGCTGGCTCCAATATTTGAGGAATTGTCAAAGGAAGTAAAAAATGTGAACTTTTTCAAGTTAAATGTTGATGAAAATTCAGATGTAGCTCAGCAATATGAAGTTCAGGGAATTCCAACATTGATTTTATTCCAAAATGGAAAGGAAATAAAAAGAATTGTTGGTGTTAAGTCAAAAGAGGAATTGAAACAAGACTTAAAATGAAAATTACAAAAAAATCTTTAATAGAGGAAATTGCTCAGGATCCAAAGAAAGCAGAAATACTGATAGATGCTGGATTGCATTGTATTGGCTGCATGGCTTCACACTTTGAAAACATTGGGCAGGGATTGAAAGTTCACGGTTTCTCAGACAAGGAAATAAAGGATATAATTGATGAACTTAACAAAGTTTAAAAATCAGGCAATCATATCTCTTTAATGCCTTTCAGCAAGTCAACTCTTAAGCAAAGGGAAAATTTCTATAAAAATAAATTTAACATAAAAAAAGTCAGGGAATTCCTCCCTATTCAACCGCAGTTTTTTGCGATTGACGCTGGAACTGAAACAAAAATAGCAAAGAACAAGAAAGATATTGGAAAGCTTTTGATTCTTAAGCCAAATATTTCTTATGAGGAATTAAGGGAAAAATTAATAGAACATCTTCCTGAGGATGTATATTATGACAGGAATATTTACAAAAACCCGGAAAATTGCCCAAGCAATTTCAAGTTCAGCGAGGCATTTCATTCAGACAATTTCTTGGGGCAGGAATTGGCATTTGATATAGACCCAGAAAATATAATAAAGTCAAGATCAATATGGTCATTCAATAAGGATTTGATAATAAAAGCTTCAGAAATAACATTGGAATTTTACAATGAATTAAAAAGGAATTTTAATAATGTAAGGATAGTTTATTCAGGAAGGGGGTTTCATCTGCATGTGTTTGACAAGGGAGTGTATAATTTCAGGATGTCAGAGAGGGGAAAATTAAACAACAGGTTTCTTAAATATAAGATAGACCCTTGGGTTAGTTACGGAAAAATAAGACTGATGAGGCTTCCTTATTCATTGAATTCTTTATGCTCAAGAATATGCACTCCTCTTTCTGTAAAAGAACTGGAAAATTTCAATCCAGATTATAAGAAATATCTAATATAATAGAAATTTTTATAAAGACAAATGTCTTAATCTAAGCATGCTTTTACAAAACCAAAAAATAATGGAGCGGGTTTTTCAAGGCTTGATTTCAATTCAGGATGAGATTGTGTTGCAACAAAGAATTTATGGTTTGGAATCTCGATGAATTCAACAAAAATTCCATCTTCAGACAATCCAGATAAAGATAATCCATTATCTTCAAGAATCTTGTGATATTCTGGATTTACCTCATAATGATGCCTGTGTCTCTCAAACACTTCTTTGTTTTTGTATAAATCATAAACTTTGGAGTTTTCTTTTAGGACTGCCTTGTAACTTCCAAGCCTCATTGTTTTTCCTTTTCCTAATTTGCTTTCATGGCCTTCAATGATGTCAATTATGGGTATTTCAGTATCTTGATCAATCTCAGTTGAGTTTGCGCTGATTAATTTGCATACATTCCTTGCATATTCAATGATAGACAATTGCAGACCGTAGCACAATCCAAGAAATGGAATATTTTTTTCTCTTGCATATTTAATAACTTTTATTTTTCCTTCAGCACCCCTCAATCCAAATCCGCCGGGAACTATAACCCCTTTAACATCTTCCATTTCTTTTTCAGGATTTTCAAGATTAGTTGTCTCAATCCATTTCAGTTTTATATTGACATTAAGATTTGCAGAGCAGTGGTGCAATGATTCAATTATGCTTGCATAAGAATCCTCAAGTCTTGTGTACTTTCCGCAGATTGCAATTGTTATATTTTTATTGTCAACCCTGTTTATATTGTTGACCAGATTTCTCCAATTTTCAATTGTGGGTATATAATCTGTGTTTAACCTGCTGTTTATTCTTTCAACAATTCCCTGTGACTCAAAAATTAATGGAATTTTATACACATTATCAACATCAACACCGCACAGGACATCCTTTTCAGACAAACCGCAGAACAGGGATATTTTTTCTTTTATTTTGTCATCTATGTAATCCTTGCATCTTGCTATAATTATATCCGGTTCAATGCCCCTTTGATTAAGCAGCCTGATGCTCTGCTGTGTTGGTTTTGTTTTTGGCTCCTTGACGCTCTTTGGAATTGGGACATAAGTAAGATGAATAAAAAGGAAATTCTCCTTTCCAATCTTCCTTCTAAGCTGTCTTAAGGCTTCAATGAACAGCTCATTCTCCATGTCTCCTACGGTTCCTCCGACTTCTATTAATACAATGTCAGGATTTTCTTTTTCAACTAAATGAAATATTTTCTCTTTGATCTCATCAGTTGCATGCGGAATTAATTGGACAGTTTTTCCGAGAAACTTGCCTTCTCTCTCCTTTTCCAGCAAAGAGTGAAATATCTTTCCCATTGTGATGTTCCATTCAAATTTGCATGTTACATTGAGAAATCTTTCATAATGCCCAAAATCCATGTCAACTTCCCCCCCGTCATCAAGAACAAAAACCTCTCCATGCTCAATTGGATTCATGGTTCCAGGATCATAATTGAGGTAGCCGTCCATTTTTATTGGCAGAACTTTTCTTCCATTGGAAATTAGTTTCCCTATTGAAGCGGCAGCTACACCTTTGCCTAGGCCAGACAGAACTCCTCCGGTAAATATGATATATTTTATTTGGGACACAAATGAAAAATCATTTTTTATTTATAAAAACTCATTTGCTGAAGAATATATATTGCAACGATAATTTTATTAAGGATATTTTTTGAACAGATTTATGAAAATATTTATTCAAACTTTTGGATGCCAGGCAAACATACATGATTCTGAGATAATGGCAGGATTGCTTATGGAAAAAGGGCATAAAATAATGAATAATGAGAAAAATGCAGATATTATAATATTGAATTCATGCTCAGTAAAGAATTCAACTCAGTCAAGGGAATTTCAGTATATAAAAGATAATCAGGATAAGAACCTGTTTGTTGGTGGTTGTTTAACTAAAACAGTTGATTTGAGAGAAAAATTTCCAAATATTAAGGCGGTGTTTGATACAAATTCAATAACAAAAATAAATGATATAATAGAGGCAGAAAAGGACACTTTTTCAAAAACAAAAGAAACTAAATTAAATTTGCCTGTAATAAGAAAAAATAAAAATACTGCAATAATTGTCATTCAGGAGGGCTGCACAAATAATTGTTCTTTCTGTGCAACTAAATTAGCAAGGGGTGCATTAAATTCTTATAGAATAGGAGATATAAAGATAGAATTGCAGAAAGCTGTTGATGGTGGATGCAGAACAATTTATCTTACTGGACAGGATACTGGAGCTTATGGACTTGATATCAAGACTTCTTTGCCTGATTTGATGAATGAGCTGATAACAATAGAAGGGGATTATAAGATAAGGATTGGAATGATGAATCCATGGCATGCAAAAAGAATCATGAATGATTTGATTGAAATTTATCATTCAGATAAGATAATGAAATTTCTTCACATTCCTGTGCAGTCAGGAAGCGAGGAAGTATTGAAGCACATGTTTAGGATTCATACTGTGAAAAATTTTAGGGAGATAGTTTCTGAATTCAGAAATGAATTTTCAAATATTACAATATCAACAGATATAATTGTTGGTTATCCTACAGAAACCGAGGAAGATTTTCAGAAAACTCTGGATTTGATGAATGAAATAAAACCGGAAGTAATGAACATATCAAAATATTCATCAAGGTCTGGAACAAGGGCTTCTAAATTAAAACAATTAAATTCTGAAATCATAAAAGACAGGTCAGTAAGATTGACAGAGTTATATAAAAAAAATAAAGAAATTAAACCTTAACTTTTGCTAAAGGGGTCATTTCTTTCCATGCAGTTGCAAAGAAATTATCCAGTGTGCTTGCGAAGTAAGGTGTGGTTACCCAGACACCGATGTCATATGTTGGATGTACTTTATCATCATCCATTACCATGAACATCACTTGTTTTCCGTCAACTATCATAAATCTTCCTGCTAATTTGTTGTTGTTGACCGATTTTACTTCTGCAATTTTGCTGAGATCTCTTGCAACATCCATGCATTCCTTGTTGATTGGAGCGACAATCTTGATGTTAACGCCTTTTCTTTTTAATTTCTCTAGCGTTGATTTAAAAAATTCAATTTTTCTTATTAATCCTTTGCTTGTTGTCATGATGGAAACATTTTTTTCAGCGCCTTTCAACAGAGTTTCCATGTGGGAATACATATTATGCCTTCCTCTTATTGCTCCAGACAAATCAGTAGGTTCAATGAACTCAATGCCCTGTTTATGAAGTAAATTTAATTCGTCAAGCAAGTCTCCACCCCTTAGATTATCAAGTCTCTTTGCTTTTTCTTTTGCTTCTTCATGAACTAATTTTTTTACTCTCTCAACAACTTCTCTTGGTTCTACAGCTATGTATTTGATTGGCTTACCAAGTTTCATAACTACAAAGCCTTTTTTTTCCAGTGATTCAAGAATATCATACGCTCTTGATCTTGGTACATTACCAATGTCAGATAATTCACCTGCAGTTGAAACGCCACGAGAAAGCAGTGCAGTCCAAATTTTAACCTCATATAAATTTAAACCAAAATATTGTCTTAGCTTGCTTAAAAATTCCTCTTTCACAATCATTATTTAACCCCCTGGGTGCAATCACCCCTCTTTTTATTTTAATATTTCAGTAATAATCACTTATTACTTGTTAATAGGTAACTGTCTTCATATTTAAATATTGCTATTCTAAAGTGTAACAATTATGTAGTGTAACTTTATTCAGATTGCTTTTCTGTTATCTCGGATAAATTATTTATTTTATTAAGACAAATACCAAAATTTGGATCAACAACCCCCGTCTCTTTTTGTTCTAAAAAATAAGAAGCCATCCTCCAGTATTCAATACTTCCTTTTTCAAAATCAAAAACATTGGGATTTGAATTATATAATTTTTCCCATTCAAGATAATATTTTGCTCTTTCACCTTCATCCATTCTGGAAAAAGAATTAACAGGCATTATAAATCTTACTT
>JAGVZC010000009.1 GCA_018302885.1 Candidatus Woesearchaeota archaeon | reverse complement strand
GGAAGCGACAAAGATGGTTTTCCCATGAGGTATGATTTGCCCGGAGCTGGAAGAAAAAAGTTGTTGTTAACTAGGGGACCTGGTGTCAAGATTAAGAGAAAAGGCATGAGAAAAAGAAAAACCTTAAGGGGCAATACAATTGCTGAAGACATAAAACAGATTAATATCAATGTTGTTAAAGAAGGGGATAAAAAAATAATTGAGATTTTCCCTCCAAAATCAGAAGAAAAAAAAGAAACCCCAAAAGAAGAAAAGAAATAGTTTTATAAAGAATTCTCATTTTTTCTATTTATGTCTAATCAACCAGAAATTAATTTGGGAATTGTAGGTCATGTAGACCATGGTAAAACCACTTTAACAGAGCAGTTAACAGGCAAGTGGACAGACACTCATTCTGAAGAGTTGAAAAGAGGAATTACAATAAGATTGGGTTATGCTAATTTTTCAATTTATAAAACTAAGGAAGACTACACAACAAAGAAATCAAAAGATGCAAAATTATTGAGAACAATTTCCATTGTTGATGCTCCAGGGCATGAGACATTGATGGCTACTATGCTGAGCGGCGCTGCAATAATGGATGGCGCTTTGTTGCTTATAGCTGCAAATGAAGAATGCCCAAAGCCACAAACAGAGGAACATTTGATGGCTTTGGATATAATTGGAATTAGAAGCATTATAATTGTACAAAATAAAATTGATTTGGTTACAAAAGAACAGGCGTTAAAAAACTATCAACAAATAAAGGAGTTTGTCAAAGGCACTGTTGCTGAAAATTCACCAGTAATACCCATAAGTGCACAGCATGGAATTAATATAAACTTATTGCTGGAAGCCATTGAAGAACATATCAAGACTCCAAAGAGGGATTTGAACAAGAATCCATTATTCTTTGTTGCAAGAAGCTTTGATGTCAACAAACCAGGCCATAATATCAATGATTTGGTCGGCGGTGTCCTTGGCGGAGCAGTAAAGCAAGGCAAGTTTGAGATTGGAAATGAAGTAGAGATAAGCCCTGGATTAAAGGTTGGAAATAAATACAATAAAATTAAATCAAAAATTATTGGGCTGATGTCAGGCAATGAAAAAATTGATGAAGCTAAGTCTGGAGGTTCAATAGCATTGCTTACTGATCTTGACCCTTCTATAATAAAATCTGATAGCTTGACCGGAAATGTTGTTAGTCTAATAGATCAGTCGCCCGAGGTATTTTATGATTTGAAACTGGAGATTGAATTATTAAAAAAAGTTATAGGCATTGAAAAAAATTCAGTTGTAGAACCTTTAAAGAAAAATGAATCCATAGTTCTGAATGTTAACTCTGCTGTTACCATAGGCGAACTTGTTGATATAACAAAAAAAAGCGCCACAGTAAGGCTTAGAATTCCTGTCTGCTCTAATTATGGAGACAGGGTGGCAGTCTCAAGAAAAGTTGGAAACAGATGGAGATTGATTGGTGTTGGTACAATTATTAAATGATATTTTTTTCTTGCTGAAAATTATAGGAAGATTTAAATAGGGGGTATTATATTCCTCAAAGAAAAACAATAGGGGGTAAAAATTATGAAAGAAGAATTTAAATTTTTGGCAAAAATGGATTGGGATGATGATGACGAACCTGAGGATGATGACAATAATGATAATCAGGATGATGAAGAGTAATTAAACTCTTCTTTTTTTAGAAACCTTTTTATCTTTCAAATTCTTTTATTTTATGGATAATAACATGGAAACAATTGATTTGGGTGATAGCATAAAACTTATTGATTTCAAGAATATTGATAGGGATAAATTTATTGTAGTTAAAAAGATAGTGGGAAATTTTGTTAAGAAACTGCAGGACAGCAATTCAGGATTTGAAAATTTAAGCCTGCATCTTAAGACAGTCCATAACAATGAATATGAAATCATTGGGAGACTATCCATGAAAGGCAGCCAGTATAGCTCCGGGGTTATCAATTATAACCTTTTTTATGCCATAAATGAAGTTCTTAAGAAACTTGAATCCGAACTGCATTAGGTAATATTTATATTCTTTTGGGGTTGATTATTTTCTTTATGAAAAATTATAATCATGGCATTTATGAATTAAATTTGAGTATAAAAGACAATGAGATAAGAACCGTTGTTGGAGTTAACAAAACGAATGGAAACCATAAATCAAAATTTGTTTATGATGTTTATATTCACAACGATGATGGAATAGTTGGTTTTAAAGGAGATAATTTTTCTTATAAACTTAGCTTTTCATCGAATGAGGAATTTAATGAAAATGATTTAGTAGAAAGAGTGACAACTCATCTTGATAAGAAACCTTTATAAAACTAAATTTCTTTAAATTTTTAAGATGTCTAAGAGAATTGGAGGTTTAAGAAGGAAAACTAGGAGCAAACTAAGAAAGAATGTGAGAGCCAAAGGCAAAATCAGCTTGAGCAAGTACTTTCAGACTTTCATCAAAGACGATAAAGTAAGGTTGAATGCTGAACCAGCAGTCCAAAAGGGAATGTATTTCAGAAGATTCCACAATAAAACAGGGGTAGTAAAAGGGAAAAAAGGAAAATGTTACGAAATAATAATAAAGGATGGAAGAAAGGAAAAAATGCTGATTGTTCACCCAGTTCATTTGAGGAGAGCGTAAAATGGCAAATTTAGATGTTATAAATGAAACACCACTAAGCATGCAGGAATTGAAAGATAAACTGGATGATATTAAAAAAAGAGATAAGGACCTCAATCCAAGAGGAATAAAAACTTATGATTACATAAATAAATTTTTGAAGAAAGATACTAAGAAGAATAAGGAAAAACTTGGAGAATTGGGCATTTTAAGGTTAAAAGATAAACATATAAACAAGATAATTGACTTATTACCTAAAGATGTTGATGAATTAAAATCAATATTACAGGGTGAGAATTTGACGTTAAAAACAGAGGATTTGAGCAAAATAATTGAAGCGATAAAAAATGTTTAAGGCTATTGGAAAAAATGTTAAGGAAGAATGTAAAGGAAGAGAATGCTATAGTGCTGGACTTTTTGCCAAATGGACATCCATTCGATCCAAGACCATCATATATAAAGACTCCGATAGCTCAAGCTATAGGTAAAGAACATTTTATTCTGTTGGAATTAGTCCCTAAAAAAGGCGTATTTTTACAACCTCTTGAGGAAGTTTATACTGGGGAGGGAAAAAGGGATAAGATACATCATATTTATGGGAAAGTAGATTATGATAAATTAACCCAGACAGCCAAGTCTGAATTAGACCACATTGTAAAAGATTTGGTTGAAAAGAATGAAAAAAGATTCATAGAATTTTTCAACAAGGCAGGACCCATTAATATGAGAAGGCATCAGATTGAATTGCTTCCGGGAATTGGAAAAAAGCATATGGGGGAATTACTTGAAAAGAGAAAAGAAAAGGAATTTGAAAGCTTTGATGATATAAAAAAAAGAGTTAAATTATTGCCAGACCCTGAAAAAGTTGTAATAAGAAGAATTATTTCAGAATTGAAAGGAGAAGATAAGTATAATGTCTTCGTTGGAGTTTAATTAGTAAGTTTTATAAAGACATTTCTTTAAAATTTCTTAATATGGATAAGGTAAGGGCTATTGTAAGAATTGCAAATACTGATTTAGATGGGAATAAGAAAGTTTATTATGCCTTAAGGAAGATAAAAGGAGTTAGTTTTATGTTTTCAAGTGCAATATGCAATCTTACTGATCTTGACAAGAACAAGAAAGTAGGAATATTATCTGATAAAGAGATAAAGGACATTGAAGATGTAATTTCAAATCCAAAAAAGTTTCCAAAATGGATGTTAAACAGAAGGAAAGACTATGAAACTGGCGAGGATTTTCATATAATAGGTTCAAAACTGAAATTAACAAAAGAATTTGACATTAAAAGATTAAAGAAAGTAAAATCTTACAGGGGAATGAGACATGCTTTTGGATTACCTGTAAGAGGGCAAAAGACAAGATCCCATTTCAGGCATGGAAGATCAGTTGGTGTTCAAAAGAAAAAAATAAAACAACAAAAGGCGGGCAAGAAATCTGGAGGAGAAAAGTAAAATGGGACATCCAAGCAGGAGAGGAAAAAAATATTCAACACCAAGACACCCATGGCAATCTGAAAGATTAGAAAGGGAAAAAATAATCCTTGAAAATTATTCCTTAAAAAATAAAAAAGAAATAAACAAGATGAGATCTTTATTGCACAAATATACTGATCAGGCAAAGAAACTGGCAAATGCAAAAACAGAACAGGCAAAAAAAGAAAAGAAGCAATTAATAGATAAGTTATTCAAGCTAGGATTAGTTAAAAAAACAGCTGATATAGACGATGTTTTGGGTTTAACAATCAATAATATTCTGGACAGAAGGTTGCAGACAATGGTTTATAAATCAAACATGGCAAATACAATAAAGCAGGCAAGGCAGTTTATAGTTCACGGTCATGTTTTTGTTGGTGATAAAAAAATGAGTGTTCCTTCATATCTTGTTAATCTAGAGGAGGAAAATAAAATAAAATTCAAGGATAATTCAAATTTGACTGGTAAATTTGGAGTTAAAGAAGAAGAAAAAAAGAAAAAGGTTGCGAAGAAAGAAGAAAAACCAAAAGAAGAATCCAAGAAACAGGAAACAAAGAAAACTTCCAAGGAAAAACCTAAAAAAGAAGAAAAGAAATTAGAGGAAAAGAAAGAAAATGCCATTTGAAAATAAAGATAATAGCAAATTCAGGAAATTGAAATGGGGAATAGCCCATATTTATTCCAGTTATAACAATACGATTGTTCACATCACTGATTTAAGCGGAAGTGAAAGTTTGGGAATAAGCTCTGGAGGGCAGATGGTTAAAGCTCACAGGCTGGAAAGTTCACCAACTGCAGCAATGGGAGCTGCAAAGAAAGCAGGAGAGATGGCAAAAGATCAGGGAGTCAATGCTTTGCATATAAGAATAAGGGCTCCAGGCGGGCATCAAGGGCCAACAAATCCAGGACCTGGTGCACAGGCAGCTGTAAGGACTTTGTCAAGAGAAGGATTTAAAATAGGAACCATAGAGGATGTCACTGCAGTTCCAACTGATGGATGCAGAAAAAAACATTTCAGAAGAGGAAGGAGAGTTTAAATGGAAATTTCAATTTTGGATAAAAAAGATAATGAATTAATTTTCATGATTAAAGGAATAAACAATGCAATTGCAAACACAATAAGAAGAACAATTATTTCTGATGTTCCTACATTGGCTGTTGATGAAATTAATTTTGTAAAAAATCAAGGCCCCTTATATGATGAGATTCTTGCTCACAGGATTGGATTAATTCCAATAAAAACTGATTTGAAGGCATATTCATTAAAAGAAGAAGCAACAACAAAAGCCATAACAGAATTGAAATTAACTTTGAAAGTTAAGGGACCAAAAACAGTTTACTCAGGGGATTTCAAAAGCAAGGATGAGAAATGCATTCCTGTTTATAATAATATTCCTCTAGTTACTTTGTTAAAAGACAAAGAGTTGGTATTGGAAGCTACTGCTGTTCTTGGAAAGGGAAAAGACCACATGAAATTTTCACCAGGATTGTGCTATTATGTCAATGCTCCTGTCAAATTTAAGGATTTGAATGATTTAAAATCAGAAGATTCTGAAATAAGCAAAGAAAATTTTGTTTTCTTTATTGAATCATGGGGGCAATTGACTCCTAAACAAATGTTTGATGAATCTATGGATATTCTTGATAAAAATCTGGCAGAATTCAGCAAAAAAATAGAGAAAGCTAAATAAAATGGTTAAAAGAACAGGCCCACAAACTTTGGAATTACAGGAATTAATCAGAGACTTGAAAATTCTTGGAAACAAAGAAAAAATTAATTTGTGGAAAAGAATTGCAAGTGATTTGGAGAAATCAACAAGGATAAGGAGAAAAGCAAATATTTACAAGATTGATAAATGCACAAGAAATGGCGAGACTGCAATAATTCCAGGAAAAGTTTTGAGCATGGGTGAGTTAACAAAAAAAATCACTGTTGCCGCTTATCAGTTTTCAGAGAATGCTGAAGAGAAAATAAATGCGGTAGGAAAAGCCATTACAATAAAACAATTAATGAAAGAAAATCCAAAAGGTAATAAAGTGAGGATTATAGGATGATAGTCAATGCTGAAAATTTAATATTGGGAAGAATGGCAAGTTTTGTAGTAAAGAAAGCATTGCTCGGAGAAAAAATAGACATTGTCAATTGTGAAAAAGCAATTGTTACCGGAACAAAAAAAGATATTTTTGGAAGATACAGGAGACAAAGTGAAAGAGGAGGGCCATTCAAAGGACCTTTCTTGCCTAAAATGTCCGACAGGTTTGTCAGAAGATCAATCAGAGGAATGCTTGATTACAAAAATGAAAGGGGAAAAGAAGCTTTCAAGAGAATAATGTGTTACACTTCAATACCTGATGAATTCAAGGACAAAAAAATGGAAACAATTAAAGAAGCTGATATTTCAAGGATAAAAACTTTAAAGTATGTCTCTGTTGCAGATATATGTAAATTTTTAAAAGGTGCAAAAAATGACTGAAAAGAAAACTGCTAAGAAAGAAGAGAAGAAACAAATTAAAGTGGTTCATGTTTCTGGAAGCAGAAAAAGATCAATAGCAAGAGCCACATTGAAGGATGGAAAAGGAATTGTAAGAATAAACAGCTATTTATTAAATAATTACAAACCTGATTTTGCCCGTGATAAGATAATGGAGCCTTTAATGATTGCCGGTGATTTGGCAAATAAAATTGATATTAGCATAAATGTCAAGGGTGGCGGATGGAGATCACAGAGTGATGCTGTGAGATTAGCAATTTCAAGAGCATTAGTTCAGTATTCTGGAAGCAAAGTCCTTGAAAGAAATTTTCTTGATTATGACAGGAATTTGTTGATTGCTGACATAAGAAGAAAAGAGCAATACAAACCAAATGATTCAAAAGCTAGGGCAAAGAGAACCAAGTCAAAGAGGTAAAATATTCAAAACCTTTATAAATTTGGTTTTTAGAATAACTTTAAAATGATAATTCCAATCAGATGCATAAGTTGTGGCAAGCCAGTTGCGCAGTTATGGGAGCAGTATAAAGAAAGAACAAAGAATGGCGAAGATCCACAAAAAGTTCTTGATGAACTTGGATTAAAGAGATACTGCTGCAGAAGCTTGTTTGTTGGTCATATTGTGATGAATTTCTAAAAAAGAGATTGGATGCTATATGGGTATTATTATTTGATGATATTCCAAAATTAAACAATGTTGTTATAAAATTCAAGGGAAAATCAAAGAATAAATTCGGACATATCAAAAAGATTGGAAAGGATACGGAAATAGTTGTCAATGAATTATTTCGTTTTGATGATGTTCCTGAATATATGATTGATGTTACAATTGCACATGAACTAAGCCATTATGCCCATGGATTCAATTCTCCGTTAAAGAAAAAATATAAACATCCACACAAAGGAGGTGTTGTCACAAAGGAAATGAAATCAAGAGGCTTTGACAAGATGATAAAAATGGAGAAAATGTTCTTCAAAAATGAATGGACAAGGATTTATGAGAGAATAGTTAAATTTAAAAATCAATATTAAGGATAAATTACCATGAAAGAATTGAAAGAAGCAATCAAGGAGAATAAAGGATTAATTATTGGCACCCAGAGAACCCTGAAGAAATTAAAAATGAAGGAAGTCAAGAAAGTTTATGCGAGTTCAAACTGCCCAAAGGAAGTTCTTGAAGACATAGAGCATTACACAAAATTATACAACATCCCTTTAGTTAAATTAGAAGAGACCAATGAAGAATTAGGGATTATCTGTAAAAAACCATTTCATATTTCTGTTTTAAGCTTAGAATGATATTAGATAAAGATTTGATACAAAAAATTAATCTTTTTGAAAGATTAACCAAAGCAAGAGTCAAGGAAGTCTTCAATTCCAACGGACTTTTGATAGTAGTCAATATAGGTGATATAGGAAAGGCTGTCGGAAAAAATGGAGAGCATATAAAGAAATATTCTCATATGATAAATGAAAAAGTAAAAGTTGTTGAGTTTAATAGCAATCCAATAATTTTCCTGAAAAACATGGTAATGCCCCTGAAATTGGACAATGTTGAAAAAGACGACGGTTTTATAAACATAAGTGCTGATACTAAAACCAAAGCTTTATTAATAGGAAGAAATCAAAAAAATTTAGAAAGGTACAACAAAATATTGAAGAAATATTTTGATTTGAAAATAAGAATAAAATGAACTCTTTAAAATAAACTTTTAAAAAAAGTTTACAAAAAGAGCCTTACGGCAAAAACGTTCACGGAAAATATAAGATGGCTAACAAATCAAGAGGATTGAATTCAGTAAGAAAACTTAAATCAAGAAGAAAACAGGGCAGATGGAAATCTTCCAAATTTGTAATGAGAACTTTGAGATTAAAGAAGAAATCAGATCCTCTGAAAGGAAGTTCTCAGGCTAAAGCAATCGTATTGCAAAAATCACAGAGAGAAGCTAAGCAGCCAAACTCAGCTATGAGAAAAATTGTTATTGTTCAATTGATCAAGAATGGCAAGAAAATAGCTGCTTTTGTTCCAGGATACAATGCCATTAAACAGCTTAACGAGCATGATGAAGTTATCATTGAATGCATTGGTGGTAAACAGGGAAGAGCTAAAGGAGACATTCCAGGAATTCGATGGCAGGTCATAAAAGTTAATGACCAAAGTCTGAATGCATTGTTAAAAGGAAAGATTGAGAAAGGTAGAAGATGAAATTATTCAATAAATATGATGTTGGTGAAATTAAAATCAATGATCCTGGGCTACAGAGATATATTAATCTAAATCCTCTTTTTGTTCCAAAAACAACAGGAAGAAATGCAAAGAATCGTTTCTGGAGATCAAAATACAATATTGTTGAGAGATTAATGAATAAATTAATGGTTACAGGACATAGGGGTAAGAAACATAAAATTACTTCAGGGCACAATACAGGAAAAGGAATTCTTGTTTATAATATTGTCCTGAAAACTTTTGCAATCATAGAAAAAAAAATGAATAAAAATCCCGTAGAAGTTTTTGTGAAAGCATTGGAATATGCAGCTCCAAGAGAGGAAATTACAACAATTGAATATGGTGGAGCAAAATATCCTCAGGCTGTTGAAGTTGCTCCTCAGAGAAGGGTCGACATTGCATTGAGACAAATGGTCAATGGTTCTTATCAAAGATGTTTTAACAAAAAAATCAAGATTCATGAAGCATTGGCTGATGAAATAATGAGAGCTTATAACATTGATCAGCAGAGTGCAGCTATTTCTAAAAAATTGGAATTAGAAAGACAGGCTGATTCAAGTAGGTGATTTTAATGGCAGAGAGCTTATCTCAACAAGTAACAAGATTGATGAAGAAACCCGAACATATAAGGAATATTGCTATTTGTGCACACATTGATCATGGAAAAACAACATTTAGTGATAATCTTCTTTTAGGTGCAGGGATGATATCTGAAGAACTTTCCGGTAAACAGTTAGCTCTTGATTTTCATGAAGATGAGAAAGAGAGAGGAATTACAATAGATGCTGCTAATGTTTCCATGGTTCATAATGTTGATGGCGAGGAATATCTTATTAATTTGATTGACACACCTGGACATGTTGATTTTGGTGGTGATGTTACAAGAGCTATGAGGGCTGTTGACGGCGCTATAGTCTTGGTTGATGCTGTTGAAGGCATTATGCCACAGACTGAAACTGTTTTAAGGCAGGCGCTGAAAGAAAAAGTAAGACCAATCCTTTTCATAAACAAAGTTGACAGATTAATCAGAGAGGTTAAGTTAACTCCTGACAAAATGCAGGAGAGATTCATAAAAATAATAGGTGATGTTAATAGATTCATAGTATCAATTGCGCCTGATGAATTAAAAGAAAAATGGCAGGTTGCTGTTCAGGAAGGTCAGGTTGGTTTTGGTTCAGCATTTCACAACTGGGCATTATCTATCCCATTCATGAATAAAACAGGAATCACTTTCAAGGATATTATAGAAGCTTACAATGAAGAAGAAAAATACAAGCAATTATCAAAGAAAGCTCCATTACATAAAGTTGTCCTTAATATGGTTGTAAAGCATCACCCAAATCCAATTCAGGCACAGGCATACAGAATTCCAAGGATATGGCACGGAGATATGGAAAGCAAAGAAGGTAAATCCTTAATTAATTGCGACCCCAATGGTCCTGTAGGTTTTATTGTAACAAAAATTGTCATTGACAAGCATGCAGGCGAAGTTGCTGCTGGAAGATTATTTTCAGGTACTTTAAGACAGGGAGATGAATTATTGGCAAATGCATCAAAGAGGAAATTCAGGTTGCAACAGATTAATATTTACAAGGGTGCAACAAGATTTTTGGTTGATAATGTTCCTGCCGGAAATATAGTTGGCATTGTTGGATTAAAAGATGCTTTTGCAGGTGAAACTGTTTCGTCATATGAAATGGAACCTTTTGAAGCTATAAAACATTTATTTGAGCCCGTAGTAAGCAAGAGCATAGAAGCAACAAAGGCCGCTGACCTGCCGAAATTAGTTGAGGTCCTGAAGCAGGTTAACAAGGAAGATCCTTCAATTAAAGTTGAAATCAATGAAGAGACTGGAGAAAATATAATAAGCGGAATGGGAGAATTACATTTGGAAGTTATTGAAAACAGAATTATAAAAGAAAAAGGATTGCAGGTTAAGACTTCTGATCCAATAGTTGTTTACAGAGAAAGCATATTAAGAAAATCTGCTGAGGTTGAAGGGAAATCTCCAAACAAACACAACAAATTCCTTATTCAAGTTGAACCTCTGGAAGAAGAAGCTTATAATCTGATTAAATCCGGAGAAATCCCTGAAATAAGAATAAAGAAAAAAGATGAATCTGTTTTGAATGGATTCCTTAAAGCAGGCTATGATACAAAAGATGCAAAAAGAGTAAAAACAATATTTAATTCCAATGTGGTTTTTGACAACACAAGAGGTATTGTTCACATAGGTGAAGTTATTGAAATGATTCTTGATGGTTTTGAACAGGTTATGAAAGAAGGTCCTTTGGCTAGGGAGCCGTGTATGAAAGTCAAGGTTATTATCAATGATATGAAACTTCATGAGGATGCAATTCACAGAGGTCCTGCTCAGGTGCTGCCTGCCATAAGAGATGCAGTAAAAGAAGCAATGAGAAATGCCAATGTCCTTATATTTGAACCATTGCAAATATTGCAGATTGAAAGCCCCATTGAATATATGGGAAGCATTTCCAAGCTGGTACAGAACAGAAGAGGAAGCTTGTTGAACATGGAACAGGAAGGAGAGCATATCACAATAACTGCCAAACTGCCTGTTGGAGAAATGTTTGGTTTAACATCCGAATTAAGAAGCTCCACTGGCGGAAGAGGAAATTTCTATGTTGTTGATCAAGTATTTGAAAAATACCCAACACAAATGCAGGATGAATTGGTTAAAAAAATAAGACAAAGAAAGGGTCTTAGCGAGAATCAGTAAGCTTTAAAAACTAAAATTTTTTCTTAATATTGTAGGTAGACAACTCAACTTACGGAGAATCTCTAGAAATCTCTGAGGAAAGTCTGTCCACTAATATATCGGCTGCTTATCGACAATAAGTCCAGGAAACTGGAGGCAACCGTTCAGAAACGAAACCACCTGCATTTAGAATGATGGCTGTGAATTTCCTTGTGAAAGGAATGAGCTAACCGCCTGACATTTTTACAGGAAAGGTTGAAACGGCGAGTCCCTGCTAGTGCAAGTCCATAATGGATGCTTAGTAGAATGTTGAGATAACCCTTTGTGAAGGTCTTTAGACTGGAAGGTTATACAGAAGACAGCTTACTGTCTGCCTACATCTTTATTTTAGTGTAGTTTTCCGATGGAACCACTTTATGACCATTTCTTTTAAATAACAAATATATTTTATCAATAAACGTCCCTTCTATCGCCCAATGTATATTATATAAACCACATTCTGGTTTTGATTCAGTTTTACTTATAAATTCATGTCTACAATCTTTTTTTTCTTTACATAAAAGATCACAATAACGTGTTCCCCCTATTTTATTTTTAGAACCCGTTAGAATCACCATATCACTTACTTGTACAATAAATTCTAATACTTTATTTTCTACCATACTTTTTAAAATTTAGTAAATATTATAAATCTATTTTTTTAATTAGCAATATGGAATTATGGGTGAATAATAAGATCCTTTCTGATAAAGTTAAGTTATGCAGGGGGTTTTCCAAATTTATGGGTTTAATGTTTTTTCGGAAATTGAGAAATAAGGAATCTTTTGTTTTGGTCAATGCTTCAGACATTCACATGTTTTTTGTCTTTCAGAGCATAGATGCTGTGTGGCTGGATAAAAACCAGATTGTTGTAGACAAAAAAGAGAATGTAAAACCATTTACCCCTTTAATAAAACCGAAAATCAAATCACACTATGTCATTGAACTTCCTTTAGGAAAAGCCAAACTTTTTAAATTAAAAGACAGGGTTAATTTCAGATGAGATTTGAGTTTATAGGCGGTTACAGCGAAGTTGGTAAAAACATGACTTTGGTTGAAGTCAATGACGAGTTCTTAGTTCTTGATATGGGCTTGTATCTGCCTCCTGTTGTCAGTTATGAAGAAGGTGATCCGAGAGATTTGACAAGGGAGGATTTGATAAGAATCGGAGCAATTCCCAACGACAATAAAGTAAACAAGAAATTTGTAAAAGGAATTATATTTGGACATGCACATCTTGATCACATAGGCGCCGCCCCTTATCTGGCCAAGAAATATTCATGTGATTTGTTTGGAACCCCCTACACAATAGAAATCCTGAAAACTTTATTTGATGATAAGAATAAAAGACCAAAAAATAATCTTATATCTGTTGGCTACAATAATAAGTACAGATTATGCGAGAATTTTTCCTTTGAATTTCTTAATATGACACATTCAACAATGGATACAGCCCTAGTTGTTTTGTATACAAGAGATGGAAATGTTGCTTATTCAAATGATTACAAAATAGATAACCAGCCTGTTTTGATGGACAGAATTAATGCTGAAAAATTCAAAGAAGTCCAGCCAATTAAAGTTCTATTCCTTGATTCTCTTTACGGAAATGTCAAGAGCAAAACACCTTCAGAGTCTGTTGCAAGGGATATGGTGAAGGAAGTTATTGAGGAATTAAAAGGAAATGAGCATGCAATTATATTCACCACATTTGCAAGCCATATTCCAAGATTAAAAAGCATTGTTGAATATGGAAGGAAACTTGGAAGGAAGGTTGTATTCCTTGGAAGAAGCCTGCATAAGTATGTGAGCGTTGCAAAGAAACTTAATCTTTACGATTTCGTTGATGTTGATCTGGTGGGTTATAGCAATCTGGTGAGAAAGAAATTAAGGGATATAAATGAGAACAGAGACAAGTATCTGATTGTATGCACAGGCAATCAAGGAGAGAAAAAGGCTGTACTGACAAGAATGGCTGAGGGCGATTTACCTTTTGAATTTAGAAATGGAGATAATGTAATATTTTCCTGCAGGACCATTCCAACAAAAGAAACAGTTGAAAACAGGGAATATCTTGAAAATTTACTGAATAAAAAAGGAATTAGGATATGGAAAGATATCCATGTTTCAGGGCATGGATGCCAGGAAGATGCTGAAATGCTGATTAATTTCTTGAAGCCAGAGCATATTATTTTAAGCCACGGTCCTGCTGAAAAAGTCAAGGGCAATAAAGAAGTTGCAAAGAAATTAGGATATGATGACAAGCATGTTCATATTGTTAAAGATGGGGATATTTTAAATATCTAATATAATTTTATTAAATGAAAAATATATAAATTTTTAGTTATGCAACCTTTCTCATCAGTTTAGATATTGGCTCAATTGTTTTTGAAAGAATTTTTTCATTTACTGCATTTATTTTTATGTTCAATAATTTTGAGGCACTTATCAATGTAATATTCCAGAATGGTTCTTTTGTTTTTTGCAATATTATTATTCTCTTGTGATACTCCTTTTTTTCTTTTATAAAATCCAATGCCTTTTCCTGATTGACTTTTATATCATCCAATTTTAATTCCTTTAATTTTTCTTTTGACTTTAGAAATTTCTCATCTTCCATCATTTCTATATCATCTCCCATAATGAATGATGTTATGGTATCACCCTTGTTATAGAAATCAAACTGAGGCAGTTCTATAAAAATATAGCTACATAAAAAAGACTCTTTATGCTTCTGTTTCCATTCCTTGAATTTCTTAGAATTAATTAATTTTTTATAAAGATCTTTCATTGTTTTCTTTTTTAATTTGTTTTATAAAATCTTCCATATCAACATCAAATTTTACCTTATTGTCCCTTGTCCTTATTGCAAGCTTTTTCTTTTCTGATTCCTTGTCCCCTATTGTTATTATATAATTGTATCGTTGCATCTGTGCATCCCTTACTTTCTTGTTTATTGTTTCATTCCTGTCATCAATTTCAACCCTTAAATTTTCATCCTTTAATTTTTCAAATACCTTGTTTGCAAAATCTTTGTTTCTTTCTGTTATTGTAACTATATTCCAATAAATCTCTCCAGTGAGCCATAAATTGTTCTGTGAATAATTACTGGACGATGTTTCTTGTCATCTTTTTCATATGTCAAATCAAACCTTTCAGGCATTGAAAAATCAACCTGTATTGTACCACACTGCCATGTCCTGTTCAATGAGTCTTTTATATGAAAATCTATTTTTGGACCGTAAAATGCCCCATCGCCTTTATTTGTCTTGAATTTTATCTTTTTCTTTTTTAATACATTTTCAAGAGCTGATTCTGCCTTGTCCCACGTCTTGTCTGTTCCTATCCTTTTTTCAGGCCTTGTTGATAATTCAATATTGTATTTTAATCCGAATGTACCATATATTTTTTCTGTCAGATTGGATATCTTCTTCACTTCTCCTTCTATCTGCTCTTCTGTGCAATTTCCAGTTATGAATGTTTTTCCATTTCTTCTTGCAACAAATGCTCCTCCATCAATTGTTATATCCCAGACTTTTCCATAATAATTTTCTTTTAGAATTTTTCTGGCATAATGTTTATCACGTTTCAATGAAACTAGAATAAATATTTGATTATTTTGAGGGATATATATTTTTGTTGAGGAAATACCTAATCTAGTGCATAACTCTTGAAAATCATCTGCTAAACCTTCATTGTATCCTGGATAGAACCTTATTTGTTTGTAGCCATTTTTACTATTTTTTGTTGTAGTTCCGTCTCCTTCGATTAAAGATTCGAATAATTTTTCTAATTGATTACTTGAACATGTTTCTAATAAAGTACGGGGAATCCTATGTATGTCATTATTTAACCAATCTTTTATTTCCTTTGAAGCTTTAATTCCAAGATAAAAGTTGGCAGATTCTTTATGTCCTTTTCTCTTCTTCTTTAAATATATTTTAAATTTAGGAAACCTTTTTTTTATTGTTTCTATCATTTTTTTGTATAAATGTGGTTTATTTGGATTAGTAGTGGCTTGAGATATTTCTATGTATTTTTGATCTTTTTTATACCCATCTGTTATAACCCATCCAAGAATTGATATTAATTCATCATCTATATTGCATTTTGAAATTGTTTCAATCTTTTTTGGGGTTGGAATATATATACCTGTTGGTAATTCTTCCGCTCTAATAAATTTCCAATTCGATAGTCCTTGTATTCTGTTTTTGAATGTTGTTCTAATTTTACATAATACCCTGTGTTCTGGAGTTATTAGGCAGTCTAAACCGTCATTATTTCTTAATCTGTACATCTCTCCACTATAGTTATATTTTATTATTTTAAGAATGGGTTTTAATTCACATATATCTTTTTCTTTGTTATATGAAACGGCAATTTCTCCTAATTTAATCTCATTCATATTTTTCCATCCATTTTGGGTTAATATCTCGGATTTTTCGTCTAAACAATAAATATGTGCATCATCCTGTGTAAATTGTATAACTCTGAATAACCCTCCGAGAACACCTGACAGCTCCTGCCTGTGAACAATTCCTAATTCTGCCACTTTTAAAGGCAAATCCTTGTATGATTTTGGTTCTAACTTGTATAATAAAATTCCTCCAGGACAATTCATTGGTTTTACTGCAAAATTTCTTTTTTCATAATCCGTCAAGAATATATTTTCCCTGTATTTTTCCCAATGTCCGGATATCTGCCATAATTTTTTATCCATTATCATCGGGGTTGATACTTCCAAATACCCCCCCTTATTATGCTGCTCTCTCCAGTATTCTATCAACTGATTCTTTATTATTAGCCCTTTGTGATGCCAGAAAACCATTCCAGGAGCAACTTCTGAGAATGAAAACAAATCCATATTTTTTCCTATAATTCTGTGATCATTCTCCTTTAATTTTGACCTGTCTAACTTTGTCTTTGAGATTTCTTTTAATAATTGTTTATAATCATATTTTTCCTCTGCTTCTTCTGCCTTGAATGATCTTGACAGTTCTGACAATGGATGCCCCTTGACTCTTGTTTCAAAAGACTTGTAATAACCGAAAGGAGCTCTTGTAACCTTGAAATCCTTTGACAATAATTTTTCAGCTGTCTTCAGCACTTCCAGT
>JAGVZC010000005.1 GCA_018302885.1 Candidatus Woesearchaeota archaeon | reverse complement strand
TTATACTACAAAGTATTCAATGTAAACAATGAGATTTAGTATAATATTGCTGTTTTTCTTGATATTATCATCTTTTTCTGTTTATGCAGAAGAATGTGACTTTGGAATTGAAATAATTCCAAACAAATATGTTTTTGAATATAATGAGAATGCAAATTTTACAATAAATGTTTTTAAGAACAATGGACCAACTTCAGATATAATCCTTGAGGGAAAAATAACTGATTTATTTGGAAATGTGATAGAAAATTATAGAATTAGTTTAAATGGCGTTGCTAATGAAAGAAATCCTAAACGTGAACCAAGAGTTCCAGCAGGAAGCCCATATATAATTTATTTTAATTTGTCAGAAATAAATTGTAATGATACTAATTCAATAAATAATTTTAATGAAAAATTAATATTTGTTTTACCAGAACCATTAGGTCAAGATTACACCACATTAGAAATTACAGAATTCTTTCCACATCCAACAAAACACGATGCTCCTATGCCTGAGGGAGAGTGGATCGAACTTTATAATTCTGGAGATGAATATCTAGACATCGAAAAATTGATAATAAATGATGACTATGGGAATGGAATAAATATTTCGGATGTAAACATACTACAAAATACAACCATAATTGAGCCTCATGATTATCTGGTGATTTATAGAAATCAAGATGGGAGATTAGAGTTAAATAATGAGGGATTTGATAAAGTTAGGTTGTTTTATAAAAACATTTTATTAGATGAAATTAGTTATAGTCATACGAAAGAAGGCTTATCATGGTCAAAAGTCAATGATTACTGGATACAGACAATTCCTACGCCAAATGAAAATTTACAAGGGAGATACAGAGAAATATAATCTGGATTTATATTTGGTGGATGAAAGCAACAAGCAGGTTTCAAAAAGGTCAGAGGTAAACATAGAGGATAAATTCATAAATTACACAATGATAGTTCCTCTTCAGATAGAGCCAAACTGCAATAAAAAATATCCTGATGGAACTTATAAAATAATTCTGAAAGGATTGGATGAAATTGATGCAGAAGAGATAGAAATAGAGGGCATAACAGAATCTTTATGCGAGGAAATAAAAATTAAGGAAGAAACTTCATTAAAAACAACACCGATATCCTTTAGCGCAAATTCTATGGAATCAGAAAGCGAATCTTTTACAAGCCCGATTACTTCCTCTGTAATTTATCAGTCTTCGGATGTAAAGGCAAGAAATCTCGGAATTTATTTCTTTTGTGCTGTTTTATTGTTGTTGATTATATACTTGATTTTTAAGAAAAGCTTATAAAAATATATTCTAAGGTATAATTATGAGGGCAAATTTGATTATAGAAATTGTAGGTTCTCCAAAGGAGCACGTTGAGAATGTGATAAAGGAGATGGTTCAGAAAATTCAGAATGAAAAGAAAGTTCTGAAATACAATATATTTGAGGCACAGCAAAAGGAAAAATTGTTCTTTTCGTTCACTGAAATGGAGATTGATTTCAATACTTTTCAAGAATTAACTGGTTTCTGTCTTGATTACTTTCCATCATCAATAGAATTGTTGGATGATAAGATTAATGTAAAAAGGGAAGAAATAGAAAACACGCTTAATGATTTGCTTGCAAAATTGCATATGTATGATATGACTGTGAAAAACCTAAAGGCAGAGCTTATTCTCAGGAAGAACACTTAGATTCACACAGGCTGCAATCAAATCTTTTTAGTATGCTGCATGTTTTTAATTCCCCATTTTCATAATACTGGCAGCATTCTTTAAGATCAGATTTGCTTATTTCAAGTTCCTCAAATTCATTACCGACAACAAAATTTTCCCTGTAATTTTTATATAGAATTGCTCCAGCTAGTATCAATATTACAATTATTATCAAAACCCAGTGCCAAATTTTCATTTTTTAGTATATTATTCCGACAGTTATAAATCTAACCTGCCAGAACCTTATTTTTTCATTGTCAGGGCTTGAATTGTTATCACCCTGAGTTATATAAAACATTCCTTCTTCGTCCTCATCAATTTTGACAACCCTGTGAATTATTATATCGCCATTTTTTGAAGTGTAGCTTATTATATCACCCACATATATCTGGTCAGGTGAGTTTGGTACTATCTGAATGGCGTTGCTTTCCTCGTCCAATAAAGGATCCATTGAATTTGTATCTGCAAACCTTGCTATTTTTGCATTTCTTATGGTTATTATCACCTGATCATCTTCAATCCTTATCTGGTCTTCTTTTATATGGTCTGCCGGGCTTAATTTTTCGCCAGTCATTAATTTGTAAATTGCCTTATTTATCGGATTCTGCAAGTCTGGATTGTTGCTTGAATCAATGAATATAACTATTATTAGAAATATCAGGGAAAACATAAGCAAAACCATCATTAATTTTTTTATCATTTTTTTATTTTTTTTGCATAATCATCAAAGCTTTGGGTTACTTCTTTTCTCTTTCTGAAAAATATGAATATTAATACCCCAATGATTAATATAATTATTGTCCATAACCACCAGAGATTTCTTTTCTTTTCAGAGCTTGTTTTTTCACTTGTTGTTGATTGTTCTTCATCGGATGTTACAGTTTCCTCATTATTATCAATGCTTTCTTCCTGCTTATAATCCCCCACTTCGAAATTAACTGAAAATTTTATTGAATCAAAAATATTCTTTGAGGATTTTATGATTACATATCCCTCATATATTGGATAAACTGGTTTTTTATCTTTGTTTAATATGATTGAAGTCCTTAATGTTTTCCCGCTTTCAATTGAATCAAAGTAATCCTGCTCAATTTCAAGAATATCCCTTAAATTCCCTGTGACATTAATGGTTATATCATTTATTTTGAAATCCCACATGTTGATTAATTCCAGTTCATCACTTGGGCTTTCATCAATATTTAGGTATATCTCAACGTCTTCATTGATAAATTGTATTGCATCTTTTGGAGGTGGCAGCAATGGACTTTCGCTTGCTTCTTCATTTTGTGCTATTACAGGTATTGTATATGAGAAATTTCCATAATTGATGAGTATATCAAAACTTTCAATTATATTGACATTGTAATTCGCTTCATTTTGCAGGTATATCTCTGATGGCAGTCTGCTTGAGTTTGGTGCTTCTATAAAAATATTTAATGGTTCTTTGTTGTTTTTTATTTTAAGATTAAATGACCTTAGTTTATTTGAGATTCCGGGGGTTATTGATACTGAAGGAAGATTCATTTCATCATCAAACAGGAGATATAATATCAAACCAGAGTTCAATATGCTTGTCTGTGTTCTGCTTTCAAGGTAATTTTTTGCCTCTTCAAATAAAAATTCATTCCTTAAAGCATATGCTGATAATGCACTGACGAAATAATCAGGTGTTTGGGATAATGAAGCAGAGCTGTAGCTCCAGTAGCCATTGAGATAATTGTTTAACAGCCAGTCTTTATCTTCATTATCATTGTTTAATATATAGCCAATGGAGTGATCTATTGTTCGATTGTCAAGTTTGTTGTTTTCCAGATATTGCTGAGGAAAATCTTCATTTATGCTGTCTAATGCCCAACTTGCATATAAGCTGTTTATGTAATCACAGCTGCTCTTGTATGTTGATCCATAACATCCTGAATCCTCAATTGAATAATAAAAATTATTTCCGCTATATTGGTGTATTGTGTGGGTATTTCCGAGATAATTATGGGTTAGTGTAAAATCAACAGCATTGTTGCAGGTTATATTTGTCTCTTTATCTTCTATGTTTAAATTATATACTCCATTCAGCTGGATATTCCCGCAGACAGCATTGCCTTCTAATTTTAAATTCCACAACCCCAAATCAAAATTATTGCCTGCATCTTTCAGCCAGTTTTTTGTTTTTATGTAATTCTGGTTGAATTTGCTTAAAGCCAGTAATGCAAAGGAAGTATCCCTGACATTGCAGTTATTTTTTGGATAGCATCCGGTTGGATCTTGGTTGTTCAATAAATAATTCACCCCGAGAATTGCTTTTTCATAATCGATGTTTTTTAATGCCAATGAAGACAAAGAGGTTTCCATAACATTGCCAAAACTTCCGTCAATGTTCTGATGATTTAATAAATACTCAAAACCGCTGTTTGCTTCCAGAACATTAACTGTTTTTTCTGCAGAAATTCTCTTCAGGATTCCATTCTCTATGACATTTATATTTTTTACTTTGAATTTGTATTCACCTTTATTGACATCAGGAATGTTAAAATAGACAAAGTAATGCTTGTCGCTTATCTTTTCAAGAAATAACAGAATTCCTATCTGACTGTCTTTTGAAAATTCAAAATTTAGATTAGTTAATTCACTTGCAGGTTCACTGTCTAAAATTACCTCTGCCTGAAATGTTTCCAATGGATTATAATCATCTCTGTAAGTTAAAATATTTATATCAGCAGCATAGACACTGAAACAAACTATTAAAAAAATAAACAAATATGATAACCTCTTCATGAAATCTTAAATTATCAGAAATATAAAAGGGTTTTTATTTCTTCCTTTTCAGCAATTCCCTTGCCTCGCTTATTGACTTGTCAAGTTCACTCTCTACTGTTTGATCCCTTGAAGATTTTATGTCACCAACGGTTGTTTTTCTTGAAGGATATTGTGGGGTAATTTTCTGATTTTGCAGGTAGGAAGGTCTTTCATTCCCCCCTTTTCCTTTTTTCATTTTTGTTAATACAAAGAATGCTGCTCCGCCAATTATTAAAATTATTATAATTAACCATAGCCACAGCAAGCTTGCTTTTTTCTCTGGTTCACAATCAATGGAGCATGTAAACTCATCTTCGCCGTATGTTAATTCGCATACGCCATTCCCGCATCTGTCCTCTTCTTGCTCTCCTGTGCTTGTTGCTGGACAGTCATTTGGGCAGTTAAATTCACTCTCGCTGGTATCACAGAAGCCATCATCATTACATATAATCTCTTCTTCAGCGCAGTCAGAAGGGCAGCTGAATTCATTTTCAAGAGGACTGCAGTATTTGTCGCCGCAGCCATAACAATCAACGCAATTTCCTGTTGAATATTCAGATTCAGTGCATATTCCGTCATTTGTACATTGCTGTGCTATTGCCTGGCATATTCCGTTTATGCATTCTTCATTGTTAGCGCAGTCAAAGTCAGTCACGCATGTTGTTTGCTCTCCTTCATCTTCTCCTCCGGAATAAATAACATCGCTATAAATCAAATATAATGCAGCTGCAGTGTCAATCAGATTATCTCCTATTTTTCCTGTATTTTCATTTTGCTTGCTTTCAATCCATGTTATTGAATTGTCTCTTTCTGTACTGTAAATGCTGTTTTTCAGTGCATTAACTGCAAAGGAAGTTGTGTAAATTTTATTTTCAAAAGAATTATCCTGGCTTTTCATTCCAACCAAGCTTGAGGATTTTGAGTTATCTATGTCTGTTAACATTGCATTGTACAAAATGCTGTTTGCCTCATCTTCAAGATAATTTTGTGTTGTAATGCTTTTTCCTAATTTGTTCAACACCCATGAAATATAGAATGAGGAATCAGCATCGCATGTATTGCTGTCTTTATTTGTAGCATAACATCCATTTTCCATTTCAAATAATGCATTCTTTGAATCACTTTCATCAATTATGTAGAAAGTATTCCCCTGTACTTTTACTATTGAAATTTTCTGAACATAATCAAGATCATTGCAATCCACGTTTATTTCTTCAACAGCCCGATCAAAGTTGAAATTAGGAAAGGTACTAAAGCTTACCCAGGAACTTCCATCAGCCAATTTTCCTTCCTCATCAAAATTCAATGAATATGTCCCACCCTCATAACCAACCGTACATGTTCCTGCAGTATTGGTTACAACCTGAATTCTCCATTCTGATTCATCCAATGGTGCACTTGTTAAACTATCTTCCAGATATGTTAATTGATCAGCAATTGATTCGCTGTTTGAAGAAAGGGCTAATGTTGCCAGTGCAGTATCCTTTGAATTGCAGTTGTTCTTTGGAAAACATCCTGAAGCATCCATTTTATTGACTTTCAACTGGTTTGCACCTTCCTGAGAATCCAAAGCCATTGCAGAGAACGCAATTTCTTCAATTGTAGCCCTGCTCCACTGAATGTTTGAATTCAGCCAGTTAACTGCATTTTGCTGATTGAATTCAGCACTAACACTTCCTATCATTAATAAAAATACAATCAAAAAGACAAGCCTCTTCATGTATATACAATAGGTAAATTATTTAAAAACCTTTTCTTTATTTGCAGTATGTTTAGATATTTAACAAAAGGCAAAAGAGGAAAAATATACGTCGAAGGAAATACAGCAATAAAAAAGTCACTTCCTAAAAGGGTGAAGAATGAGTCTTCATGGCTGAAAATACTTAATAAATATGGCATTGGTCCGAAACTGATTGAAGTAAAAAAAAATTATTTCAAATATAAATTTATAAAAGGGGATTTTATTCTTGATTATTTTAAATCAAATAATTCTAAGCCAATTATAATTGATGTTCTGAAGCAGTGCAGGATGATGGATAAGCTGAAAGTGAATAAATTAGAAATGCATAACCCCTACAAGCACATAATAATTAATAATAGAAAACCTGTTATGATTGACTTTGAGAGGGTTTACAAAACACAAAAACCAAAGAATGTAACGCAATTCTGCCAGTTTTTGATGTCAAAGAAAGTTTTGGACATTGCAAAATACAGGATTAATAAAAAAGAGCTGATAAAATTGCTAAAGCAATACAAGAAAAATCAGACAGAGGCTAATTTTAAGAAGATTATTTCTTATTTTAAATTTCTCTAAAATCCTATTTTATGGACTTTGTCGCTCCACACGAAATTAAGGTTTCCTTTATAAATTTTAAGAAAATCTGCACAATAACCAAAAGGTTTATATATGCAAACCAATAAACTTATTTAAATATTATCAGAGTCTCTGACTCTATCATGGGGGGGTAAAATTGTCAAAATATATAAAAAAGTGCCCTGAGTGTGGTTCTATCAACCTGATAGTCAATAAAGACAAAGGAGAGGTTATTTGTAAAGATTGTGGATTTGTTATTGAAGAAAGAATGATTGATTTCTCACAAGAGTGGAGAGAGTTCGATAATCAGCAAGGTGAAAAGAGAAGAAGAACTGGTGCTCCTATGACTTACACAAAATTTGATAGAGGTTTAGGTACTGATATTGGTGCTGGCGGGGATATTTACCAGTTACAATCAAAGGAAAGGAACAAATATTTCAGATTAAGAAAATGGCAGCACAGGGTTTCAACAGCCATTGAAAGAAATCTGAAGTTGGCTTTGGCTGAATTAAAAAGAGTTTCTAATTTTTTAAAATTGCCTCCTGCAGTTGAAGAGGAAGCAGCTAGAATTTATACCATGGCAGTTCAGAGAGGCCTTGTAAGGGGGAGATCAATGGAGTCTGTTGTTGCTGGGGCATTGTATGCATCATGCAGAAGACATGAAGTTCCAAGAACTCTTGATGAGATATCTGAAGCTTCTGGTATTGACAAAAAGGAAATAGGAAGAACTTATAGGTTCATTACAAGGGAGTTGGGAATTAGAATATTGCCAAGCAATCCCGTTGATTATATACCAAGATTTGCTACATCTTTGAAATTAAGTCCTGAGACACAGACCAGAGCAGTTGAAATTCTGGAAAAGGCGCAGAAAGCTGAATTGACATCCGGAAGAGGACCTACAGGAATAGCAGCAGCTTCTTTGTATGTTGCAACATTGATTAACAATGAAAAAAGGACACAGAGAGAGGTTGCAGATGTTGCAGGCGTTACAGAAGTTACAATAAGAAATAGATACAAGGAATTGCTCAAAAAATTAAAATTGGACAAGGAACTAAAAAGAAAGATAGAGGAAGCTGAAGGAAAATAATTTTAAATTTTTATTTTCATGAAATCTTTTGCAACATAAGTATTCTTGAAAACTTTATTTGCTTCTTTTAACAAAATACTAAGGTCGTTGTATCTTTGTGAGAAATGAGTTATTATTAGTTTCTTTACTTTTGCTTTTTTTGCAATTGTAGCAGCATCGACAGCAGTCAAGTGTTTTCTTTCTTTTGCCAAATCTTTCAGTTTATCGCTGTAGGTGCACTCGCTAACCAATAAATCAGCATCCTTGCTTAATTTAACGCAATTGTCACAATAAACAGTGTCTGTAATTAATGTTAATTTCTTGCCTTTAACCAGAATTGTTGCATCCTTTGCCTTTATTTTTTTACCTTCGTAAACAATGTCTTTTCCTTTTTGCAGGTCACCAAGCAAAATATGTTTCTTTAAATTGAATTTTTTAAGATAATCCAGATTGATTCTTCTTTTATCATTTTCAATTATGCTATAGCCGTAAACTTTAATTGAATGTTTTAATTCAATTGCCTCAACATGAAAATCTTCATCTTTGTAAACAACGCCCGATACTATCTCATGAACATTTATTTTTATCCGAAATCTTGTAATCTCTAAAATGTGCTTCATCAATTCCCTTGTTCCTGTGGGACCATAAATGTCAAGTCCTTTTGAATATTGATTGGCCTGTAAATTCTGTATTAATCCCGGCAATCCGTTAATATGATCTCCATGCAAATGCGTTAGAAATATTCTGCTTATTTTTGGAGTCTTGAGTCCGATAATTCTCATTTGCCTTTGTGTTCCTTCACCGCAATCTATCAGAATATTCTCAGATTTATATCTGACTAAAACACTGAATAAATTTCTCTCCTTTGTGGGGTGCATTCCGGATGTCCCCAAAAATATAATTTCCATTATTTTAATAATGAAAAGTATTTTAAGAAACTTTCGTTAATTATCCATACATCAAAATTCCTAGAACGACTGTTAATCCAGTCAAAATCCAAAAGGCATATGCAATGGTTATCGGTTTTTCTTTATGGACAATCCCGTAGATTATCCATGGTATGTCAAATAAGACATAAAGAGACCAGGTTGTGATTGAAACCCCTTCTGCATTCTGATAATAGAATATCTTGAATATTTGCGGTATTGTTAATGCAGGACCTATAACTGCAACTGCGAGAATAATTTTATCAAGAAACCTTATGTATTTATTTTTATTGGGGTATTTTTTTAATACTTTGCTTGAAATTTTTCTATTATGAATATGGTGTAGATTTGGTTTCATAATATTCTGAACCAAAACTATTTTAAATAACTTTTCTTTATTTAGAGCATGGTTTCAGAAAAGAAAATTAGTGCTTCATTTTTGGGTAAGATAGTAATTGCAGAAAATAAAGGGCAGGCTAAAGAGCTTTATTCTAAATCAAGATTTGGTGAAATAATCGATAATAAAATACAATATATGCTGGTTGAGGCCCTTTACTTGATTGAAAAAAATAAATTAGCAGTTAAAGAGGAAAAAAAATCAATCAAAAAAGATGAATTTATGAGGGAAGCTTCAAAAAAGGAAAAGAATTTTTTGGAAAGATATATTGTTTTCAGGGATATGAGAAACAGGGGGTATATTGTAAAAACAGCATTGAAATTTGGGGCTGATTTCAGGGTTTATGACAGGGGGGTCAAGCCTGGAGAAGATCATGCAAAATGGATTTTATTTCCAGTTTCAGAATCAAAAGGATTAACATGGCATTCTTTCAGTGCAATGAACAGGGTAGCTCATTCAACAAGAAAAAGTTTGCTTATTGGAATTGTAGATTCAGAATCAGATGTAACCTATTATAATGTGGCTTGGACCAAACCTTGACTTAATTACAATAATCCTTTTATATTAAACAAATTCTAAGAGATTATGCCAAATGTTCCGGAAATAAAATCTAAAATATTGTCTTTTATTCAAAGAAACGGCCCTTCATTGCCCGTGCAGATTTCAAAGCAAATAAATGAAAATATGATTTTTTCTGGTGCGGTTCTCTCTGAACTTATTGCAAATAAAAAAATTTTTATAAGTACTGCAAAAATTGGTGGATCTCCTGTATATTATATTCAAGGGCAGGAATATAAACTGTCGCAGGTTTTATACCCTCACCTAAAGGAAATTTACAAAAGAGCTTACGATCTTTTAAAAAAGAATGTTATTTTGAAGGATAATGAACTGGAGCCTTGGCAGAGAGTTGCTCTGAGAGAATTAAAGGATTTTGCAGTTATGCTTAATTTAACAAGTGGAGAGATATTCTGGAAATGGTATTTGACTTCAGACAGCGAAGCTGAATCCATTATAAAAAAGATTCTTGGAATAGTGGAAGAAAAGAAAATAGAGCCGGAAAAAGCAGAACCAGAAATAAAAGAACCAGAAATAAAGGAACATGAAGATAAGATAGAGCCTCAGAAATTAAAGAAAGTTGAAAAACCAAAAAAAGAGAAGCAGGAGGTCCTAAAAAAAGAGATTGATTTGGGAGAACTTGAAAACTTCTTCAATGAGAAGAAAATTAATATTACAGACAAATTTCAGGTAAACAAGAAAGAGATAAATTTTAAGGGAGAAATGAATTCCGACTTGGGATTAGTCAAAATTTTCATAAAATTCAAGGATAAGAAAAAAATATCAGATTCTGATTTAATAACAGCGCATAATGAGTCAAAGAAATTGCCATTGTACTTTGTATCTTCAGGAGATTTGACAAAAAAGGCACAAAATTATGTTGAAGAGAATTTTTTAATCTTCGAAAAGCTTAAATAGCTTTATTCTAAGCTTAAATCATCATGGGTAGAATACGTACAACATTTGTAAAAACCACTGGCGTTAAGATTTATGAGAAGAATAAAGGCAAATTTAGCAGGGATTTTAGTAAAAACAAGAAAGCAGTTGATGAAATTGCACAGATAAATTCTAAGAAATTAAGGAATGTTATAAGTGGTTATATTATCAATTTAGTAAAAAAACAACAAAAATAACTAGGGGGAAACAAAAATGAAAGACGAAAACTACAAAGACAAAAATGCTCCAAGGAATGCAAAAGACAACATTGTGTTCATAGGCAATAAGCCGTTTATGAATTTGGCGTAAGTTAATTCTTTGCCAACATCAGTTATGTAACAGGTGTTGTTATGCAGGTAACCACGCAAGGAGCACCCGAAGTGATTATAAAAGCAAGAGGAAAATTCATTGCAAGAGCAGTTGATGTTGCAGAAGTTGCAGCAAAGAGATTCTTGGAAGGGACAATAAACATAAAAGACATAAGGATAGATTCAGAAGAGTTTGAAAACAAGGAAGGGAAGCAGGTAAGAGTTTCCACAATTGAAATTACTCTTGGAAAGAAATAATTATTTTCTTTTTCTTTTTACAATCTCCAAAACAAATTTAAAGGATGATTTATTTTAAATATTAATGGTTCAGGAGTTATTCATTGAATTAACTTTTATAATTCTTCTAGCGCTAGTTACAAGCATTATTGCGAATACCCTTAAACAACCATTGATAATTGCTTATATCTTAACTGGGGTTTTAGTGACTTCATTCTTTGTAGATTTTGTTACATTCAATGAGATTACTCAAATTTTTTCAAAAATTGGAATTGCATTTCTTCTGTTTCTTGTTGGTTTAAATCTGAATCCTAAGGTAATAAAAGAAATAGGTATTGTGGCGACGGTAACTGGGATTGGGCAGATAATATTCACCTCGGTTATCGGATTTTTTATATCCTTATATCTTGGTTTTTCAACGACAGAGGCATTGTATATTTCAGTTGCGCTTACATTTTCAAGCACAATTATTATTATGAAACTTCTTTCTGATAAGGATGACTTAGATTCCCTGTATGGGAAGATATCAATAGGGTTCCTTATTGTTCAGGATTTGGTTGCAATACTCATACTGATGTTTATACCATTGCTTTCAGAGGATTTGGGTGTTGGTATTCTGGCATTCAATGTGCTAAAAGGAATTTTTCTTATAATTTTAATATGGGTTTTAAGTCTTTATATTCTGCCTAAGATAACAAAACAAATTGCAAAAAATCAGGAGCTTTTATTTTTGTTTTCAATAGGATGGTGTTTCTTTATTGCTTCCTTGTTTTTTTATTTTGGTTTCTCAATAGAAATAGGGGCATTACTGGCAGGTATAGGATTGTCCATGTCCTCATATAAGATGGAAATTGCTTACAAAGTAAAGCCATTAAGAGATTTTTTCATAATAATATTCTTCATAATTTTAGGCAGTCAAATGCATCTTTCAAATATTCCCAGCATATTGCTTCCGGCAATAATCTTCTCTTTGTTTATTCTAATTGGAAATCCGTTGATTGTGATGGTGCTGATGGGTCTGTTGGGATTTACAAAAAGAAATGGTTTCCTTGCTGGTTTGACTGTGGCTCAGATATCAGAATTCTCTTTGATTTTGATTTCTCTAGGAGTCAGCATTGGCCATTTATCTCAGGAAATTCTTTCCTTGGTAACATTGGTTGGTCTTATAACAATTACCGGATCAACTTACATGATAATCTATGCTGATAAGATATATCCTTTAATTTCAAAACACCTAAACATTTTTGAAAAAAAAGGAAGGTTAAAGGATAATACTAAAATTAAAAAAAGTTATGAATCTGTTTTGTTTGGTTATAACAGAATAGGATTTAACATTTTGAAGACTTTTGATAAGTTAAAAATTAAATATGTTGTAATAGATTTTGACCCTGAAGTTATTATTGATTTGACAAAGAAAGGCAAAAACTGCATATATGGAGATGCAGATGACATAGAATTATTCAATGATTTAAACCTGAGCAAACTAAAAATTGTTATATCCACAATCCCTAAAATAGAAACTAATTCCTTAATAATAAAAGAGATAAAAAGGAAAAATCCAGATGTTGTTATAATGGTTACTTCCCATTCAATAGATGATTCACTAACTTTGTACAAGGCTGACGCAGACTATGTGATTATGCCTCATTTCCTTGGTGGAGAATATGTCTCTAAGATGATAGAAAGGAATGGTGTTAATAAGAAGAATTATCTGAAAGAATCAAGATACCAGATAGATCATCTTAAGGAAAGAATCAGAGAAGGGCATAAGCATCCAAGAATTGAAAAATAATTAATGCCTCCGAAGGGATTCGAACCCTCGACCCTCGCCGCATGAAAGCGATGCTCTACCAACTGAGCTACAGAGGCATATAGAAATAGTAAAATGGAATTATTTTAAAAGTTTTGTTATTTTTTCCTGAATTTCTTTTCTTTCTTTTTCAGACCTATATTCTCTTGAAGGCCATAACTTGAAATTATCATCCTTGTACCTTGGTGTTATATGAATATGCAGGTGAGGCACTATCTGGTTGCCTGCCTCAAATTGGTTTATTCCAATATTGAACCCGTCTAACTTTAAAGATTCATACATTGCCTTGGATATTTTTTTTGTAACCACTATCAGCTTTTTCAGAATTTTTTCTTCAGTATCCAGAATAGTTTCAGAATGTTTCTTTGGAATTATTAAAGTATGCCCAAGATGAACCGGTTTTATATCGAGAAAAGCCAGGACATCTTTATCCTCATAAATTTTATAGCTCGGCAATTTTCCTTCAACAATCTTACAAAAAACGCAGTCATTCATCTTTTTTTGAACTTTTGAAAATTTCCTTTCTTCCTTTTCTCACATTCTCAAGTATCTGGTCTTTTGCAGTTTCAAGCAAGCCAATGGCTTCCTGAGGGCTTATATTCTTTGTATGTATCTGTGTCTTTATATTTCCCTTGTCCAGCAGAAATTTTATGATAAAAATCCTTTCTTTGTCCATATTTAACTCTCCAATGAATTAATTTTTAAATATTTTGATATTTCTTTAACTATTTTAATTTATAGATTTATTTATTAAATTGCATTACTATAAAAAACATTATGAAAATAGGTGTTAGTGTTATGGATGCTATGACAAAAAAGCCGGTATCTGTTTCTCCAGATGAAAATATAACAAACTGTACAAAAATTATGCTTGACAAGCATGTAGGAAGCCTATTGGTAAAGGAGAATGAAAAACTTCTTGGTTTTCTGACTGAAAGGGACTTGGTAAGGATGATATCAATGGGGATTGATCCAAAAACAACAAAAGTAAAACAGATTATGACAACAAGGATAATAACAATAACCCCTGAAAAGGATATTTATGATGCTATCACCTTAATGAACAGGGAAAATATCAGAAGGCTGCCGGTAATGGTGAATGAAAGAGTTATAGGCTTAATAACCTTAAAGGATATTCTGGCAATACAGCCGACACTTTTTGAATTAACTATGGATATGATAGATATAAAAAATTCACCTCAAAAAATGTAACATTTTTATACTAATATTAACTTATTTCTATAATGGTTATAAAAAAGAAAGAGAGTATACATCCATCAAACGGAATAATTATAAGGTATGATGGAATAATTGATATAGATGCTTTGTACAAAGGTGTAAAATCCTGGTTTGTTAGCCATAAGTATGATTATTATGAAAGTGAAAATACAGAGAAAAACAAGCCACAGGGAAACACTTTGATTATAAAGATGCTCGCACAAAGGGAAATTGATGATTACGTAAGGTTTGATTTTGAAGTTGATTTTGATGAAATAAAAAAAGTGAAAAAATTAAGCAAAGGATATTCTGGAGAGGCAAGGATAACTATAAGGTGCTTTATGACTTTTGATTATAAGGGTAATTGGACTCTTCTTCCCTTCCTGTTTTACATTTATAATAATGTTATATTAAAGAAAAAAATACTGACTTATTATTGGGTAAAGGCATATGATGAAATGATGGAATTAAATTCATATATAAAATCCACGCTTGGACTTATAGAATGATAAGAATAGATCTTTTACATAAACAGAAGATAAAATGGGAAGGAATCACTGATTTCCCGGAATTTTACAAATATCTTAAATTGTGGCTGCAGGACAACGGTTATGCAAAGGAAAGAAGTCTTGAAAAAAAATATATTGAGAGAGCAAAGCCAGAAGGAAAAAAACAGGTTGAAATAGCATGGGAATCAAAAAAATCAAAATCGGAATTCTTTGATTATCATATAGATATGACCATTCTGATTTTAAATATGAGTGACATTGAAGTTCAGCAGGAGGATGGCTCCAAGAGAAAAATGCAGAAAGGAACTTTTGAAGTCAGGGTTAGTTCATATATTACAAGTACAGAAAAATGGAACCAGCTTAAGGGATTGCAGAAATTATACTTGGATTTTTTCATAAGAAAGAGAATTGATTTGTATTTAGAAGAGCTTTATAAAAAATCAACATCTTTTCACTCTTATGTCAAAAGTCTTTTGGGATTGAGGGATTAATCAAAACATTTATTAAAATACGGATTAATGAATAAACATGACAGAAGTTGACAGGGTGCTTTCCCCAATATTCATAAAATATGAGGGAAATTTGGATGTTAAGGAAATTTATAAGTTAATCAAGGATTTCTTAACTGATAAAAGATACGATATTGATGAAAAAGAGCACAATTATTCTGAAAAAGGCTCCCTGAAAATGAAATGGGAGGCAACACAGAATATAAACGACTATGTTCAGTTTCAGATTGAAGTGACTGTCAAGGGTTCAGGGCTGAAAAAAATAAAATTAAACAAAAGAGATGCTTTTTCAGGAAAGTTTGAGGTTGAGATAGAGGCAAAAATCAATAAAGACTTTAGGGATTATTATGAAGGAAAGCCAATTATAAAATTCTTCAGGGAATTATTTGATTATACAACCAAGAAATATGAATTTAATAGATTTGGAGATCAGGTAAAAAAAGAGGCTTATTCCTTATTTGATGAGATAAAAGCGTATCTCAATGTCATGAAATTGTAAACAGTTAAGTTTAAATACCATTATTCTATATATAATTAAGCCCGCCATGAGAATACTCAATGGAGTAAGCCAATGGCGATGACAATGAATTTGGGAGTTAGTGTTGCGGGCTACAAATATTAATAATTAACTTAAAAACAAAGAACAAAGCCGATCATTATTATTTTCACAAAAATCAAAGATTTTGACTCAAAAAATGAAAAAACACCAAAAAATGAAAAAATAAGGTTACTGGTGTAATAAATATTGGCTTGTTCTTATAGGAGGATAAAATGGGAAAAATTAGCCCAGTAGTAGCTAAGTATATTATACATACTGATATTTTTATAGAAGGGGTGGTTGACAAGCCCGATGTAATTGGAGCTGTTTTTGGACAGACTGAAGGTTTATTGGGCAGTGAATTGGAATTAAGGGAATTACAAAGGTCTGGAAGAATAGGCAGAATTGAAGTAAAAATTGAGACTAGATCTGGAAAAACCCGTGGTGAAATTATAATTCCAAGTTCTTTGGATAAGGCTGAAACAGCCATAATTGGAGCTTCTCTTGAAACTATTCAGAGAATAGGTCCATGCGATTCTAAGGTAAATGTTAAATTAATAGAAGATGTCAGGGTTTCAAAGAGAAATCAGGTTATAGAAAGGGCAAAGGAATTGCTTAGAGATTTGACATCAAAAGTATTGCCTGATTCACAGGATATTACGGATCAGGTGGCGCAATCTGTAAGGATGATGGAAATCACAGAATATGGCAGGGAAAGGCTTGCTTCTGGTCCTGCAATTGACGAATCTGAGGAAATTATAGTTGTAGAGGGGAGAGCAGATGTTCTTAATCTTTTAAAACAGGGAATTAAGAATGCTATTGCTTTAAATGGAACTTCAATTCCGGATACAATTAAATTTCTAGGTAAAAAGAAAGTGCTTACTCTGTTTGTTGATGGAGACAGGGGAGGAGATCTTATTATAAGGGGGTTGGTTGATGCTGGTGTTGAAATAGATTATGTTGCAAAAGCACCGGATGGAAAAGAAGTTGAGGAAATAACAAAGAAAGAAGTTCATAAAGCATTGAGAAGCAAGGTGGCTATTGAACAGATAAAGATGGAAATAGCCAAGATTAAGGATGAAGATTCAAACAAAAGCAGCAACTCAAGCAGATTTGTTCCAAAAAGGCATGAAGTAAGCAGAATTTCTCATACTGCATCTCAACCTTCAAAACAGGCAGTTACAAGCACATCTCCTGTTGAAAATAAAAAATTCAAGGAGTTGCTTGATGATTTGGTTGGAACAAGAGCAGCTTATTTCTTGGATAATAATCTGAATGTTCTTGGAAAGGTTCCTATATCTGAGTTAACAATAACAATGAAAAACATCAAAGCTTATGCTGTTGTTTTTGATGGTTTTGTTGACAGGGAGATAGCTTCAAATGCAGAGAAATCAGATATTAAATATATCATTGCTATGAGCTCAAAAGTAAATCCAAGAGAAACAAGAATTAACATACTGACTCAAAAAGATTTGAGCTGATTTTTTTCTTTTTTTATAAAACTTTTCTTAAAAGTTTTAATGTAGACGCACCCAGAAATTGATATAGAAAACAAATATCAGCTACCTTGAAACTTTCTCCTCCCTGCTTCCCTATAAGCGCCAATCTACACGCTTAAGGCTGCTCCCGTCAAGGTCTGACCTGATTCACATATAGACCAACCCTACAGGACAAGGTTTCACAGTCCGAATCAAGACTAATACTTGAAGTCTAAACCTCTCCCTGAGTTTCAGCTCTGTCAGAATCCATTTACAGTTGCAGCGGAGGATTAACCCGCCAGCCTAGTCTACAATATTAACTTGGAAATTCTCTTTATAAAATTTGTCATTTGAAAACCTTTTTAAAAAATTAAATGATTAAATAAGTATGTTTAATCTATTCGAAAGAAGTTCAAGAAAATTCCTGTTCTGGGGTTTGTTTTTCTTCTTGATAGTTTTTTTAACTTTCTTGTTTTTTCATCCTAAATTTTATACAGAAGAAAGAATTGAGAATTTAAATTATAGATTATTGGATAATGAGGAAATATATAGAATATCCCTGAATGAATTGAAATCGGGGGATATAATCCTGGATAAACCAATTTCATACGGTGACAGGTACATTTATCAGCAGCAGTTTGATGAAACAATAAATAACAGGTTTATTTTCTTTTTGTATTACAATATTTTTGAGTTCTTGATTGATTCCATGGGTGAAGGCAATTACTGGCATAGTTTTGTTTATGTCGGAGATGGAAGGATGAATTCATTGTCATTGAAGGGTGTGGATGAGGAAAATTTTACTATTTATTTCACGAACTCTTATTATTTCATAGTATTAAGGCCTATTGTCAGTGAGGAAGTCAGAAATGAAGCAATAGAAAAGACAAATATTGATTTGAAGAATAAAAATATAAAATACAGCTTCAGGAATGGGTTATTGATAGTGTTTTCAAGGGCAACGGGAATAAATTTGAATTATAAAATAAAGGATGATGAACTGGTATGCTCATCTTATGCAGCAAGTTTATACCACTCATTGAAATTTAATGGTAAAGATTACAAATATGCCACTCCGATAGATCTTTTTGATGAAGATTTAACAAAAATTGTAATGGCAAAGACCAGAAGAGGATTTTATTATGGGAAATAGATTGCATATCATACAAATTGTACCTTTTGCATCTAAAATATCGCTGATGGTTTCAATAATACTTTCCCTGATAATTACATCTGCTCAGGGGACTTATAGCGGAATTATATTTAATTTTGAAATAAATTTAATATATTTGTTTGCCTCCTTTCTTGCATTTATAATATCATATCCGGTAATTTTTTTATTTACTTATCTAATTATATCATTGGTTAATTATTTCCTCCTTAATAAGAATTAGATTAATTTTCCTAATTTTTTTATGTCAACACCATCAAGAAATTTATTCAATGTTTCTTTTAGCTCGCTTATTTTAACCCTTATCTGTTTCATTGAATCCCTGTCTCTTAGAGTCACATCATTATTCTTCAAACTTTCATGATCGACGGTTATCATTGCATTGCATCCTATTTCATCCATTCTCCTGTACATTTTTCCTATTGAACCCTTGCTGTCATAAAAACAATTGAATTCATTCTTTACTGATTCATAGATTTCTTTTGCTTTTTCCGGGATTTTATCTTTGTTAACCAATGGAAATACGGCAACCTCAACCGGAGAAACTTTTTTATTAAATAAAAATAAGCTTCTTTCTTTTTCTTTCTTGTAAAAAATATCCATTAAACCCCAGATATTCCTGTCAACACCAAAGCTTAATTCAAGGACATGAGGATATATTTTTTTTCCATCATAGTTAATGCTCATATTGTGGTTTTTCATGTCATAATCTGTCCTGTAATGCAGTCCGCCAATTTCCTTGAAGCCGTTTAAAGTGTCCATTTTAAGTTCAAGATCATAATGCACCTTGTTGTAGAATGCTTTTTCATTGTTGTCAAGTTTTCTGAATCTGAATTTTTCTTTTGGAATTCCCAGTAGATCAAGGTAAAACTGCTGGATCTTTGCAAGATGATAAACATAAAATTTTGGTTCCTTGATATCCTTGCATTTAATTTCTTTGTCTGAAATTCTTAATTTGTAATCTTTTATCTCATCAAAATTAACATCAAGGTTATTGCCATCAAAAAATATCTGCAATTCAGCCTGTGTGAATTCCCTTAATCTGAAAAAACCCTGTCTTGGATTTATTTCATTTCTAAATGCTTTTCCTATTATCGCCAGACCCATTGGCAGTCTTTCTCTTAATGCCATGAACTCATTTTTGAAAGCAATGTAAGGGCTTTGCGCAGTTTCAGGTCTTAAATACATCATTTCATCACCCTTGACTCCAACTTTTAATCCAAACATCAAATTAAAGTTTTCAGTTTTTCCATTTTCTTCCAGGGGATCATGAAAATGCTTCAGGTGCCCGGAATTCTTGAATACATCCTCGCTTAGTATGTTTACATCTTCAATTTCAAAGTAATTGTCGTTTAATTTCAGAAAATAATTTCTCCATAAATCTTCAAATTTATGCTTCATTATTGTTCCTAGATGCCCGTATGTCCAGAACCCTGATTTGGCGCCGTAAATCTCGCCAGAAGGAAAAAAGAAACCTCTTTTGCTTGCTATGTTGAGTATTTCTTCACTTTTCATTACTTTTAGGCAAGTCTTCTAAATTTATAATGTTTTTGCCTTCTATTCGATTGCATGCGGTGTTAATCCAAAAATCAATCCCGCTGAAATTTTCCAGCTCATTTCCATCCAGATCATTGCAGATAAATACAGGATAATTTAATTTCAGTGCTTCCTTCAATCTTTCCTGCCCGGGTTTTGTTGAAACTATTACTCCTTTTGTTTTTGACATCAGGAATTTTGCTTGTTTGCCTCTTAATTTTTTTTCATAATCATCAACATCCTGCTTTTTTACTTCGGAAACTTCATTTGTCATAGGATTGGCAATCAAAACTCTTTTTTTTGTCTTGTATGCTAAGTATATTGGATAAAAATAAGCGCTTCCTATGAAAAGAAACATATCAACTTTTCTTTTATGGATCATTGGGTTGCTCATGTTGCATCCCAAAACCTGCCCGACCATGACGGAATCTTTAATCATTTCCTGTGCTTTTGGCAGTTGATTAAGATACTGAACAGAGCTTACCAAACCAACCTTTCCTTTGACTTTGTTTAATGATTTTTTTACTACAGAAGTTATGTCTTCCTTATTCTTTGCTTCAATGAACATTATTTTCATTTTTTTATTTTGCTCCAGTCCATTCCTTTAACAAAATGCTTGCACTTGGCTGATGTATCAACATATACTTTAAAACCTTTTGCTCTTGCATCTTCGCAAAACCAGAGATCATCCCATGGTTCTTTGCCTTTTTCATATCGAAATTTTATATTCTCAAGAACATCTCTTTTTATCAGGACGCAACCCAGGCCACATGTTATGACTTCAATTAGCTCATCTTTTGGAACTTCGCTGAATCTTAATCTTCTTGCATATTCTCCTTCATGATGAATCCATACCATAGGCAATAAAGTTTTATTATCATCTCCAAGATAAAAATATAATCCGCCAACAATATCTTTATTGTGGCTTAATAATTTTTCAATGACATCTTTTGGAGGAACAACATCCTGCTCAAGGCTTAAAAAATAATCATAATCATTCTCCAGAAAATATCTTCTTAAAATATTTCTTGAATTAATTACCCTTTCTTTTGCACTTTCCTTGTATTTGTCTTTTATCACACTTACACCAAGGCTTTTTAGTTTTTCATAATAATTGCTTGTTTCAGAATTGTCAACAAGAACAAAATGAATATTCTCATAACTTAATTTCTTAACCCCTTCTAAATATTCTTTTAATGAGTATTCCTTGTGATTTGAAGTAGGGCACCCCACTAAAATCTTCATTTTTTCTTTAATTTGCTTATAATTGCTTTGTCAGAAATTATTGCGGAGTTTCCGGAGGGATCTTCAATTACAATCTTCATTTCCTCCTCGCCATTCTCTATCTTCCATAATTTTTTCAATAAATTCTTTGCTGATTTCTTTGTTGAATCATCCTCTGCAATATCTCTCTGATCCTCTATTATTTTCTTGAACCTTCTTATAATCCCCTCAACATTGGTTATATAACCTATAGAAGCTATTGCAGGTTCTATGCTCATCCTTAAATTAGGAATTTTAACAGTTGCGTTAGAGCCTTTAACCACCCTTACATTCAGGTCTTTTTTATCTTTTACAGTAAATTCATATTTTATAGGGTCTTTTTGCTCAACAGACTCAATGTCTGATTTGTAATAACTGCAATTTTCACATCTCATGGACATTAGATAGCATTTACCAAAATAAGGAATATCCTTTTCTTCTTCTATTAATGTTAGCGTTTTTTTATTGCAAAAAGGACAAGGTTGATTCTTGATTTCTTCCATAATAAATAAATTATAAAGAAAATTTATAAAACTATTCTTCTACTTCTTCAGTGTTAGCTCTGTGAATCTGTGCAAAGCTTGGAGTTACAACAATCCAGTCCTCTCCAAATCCAGCAATATCGCCTTCAATAGCGTCGCATGTTTTCTTTAATTTGTTTACAGCTCTCTTTAATTCTACAATGTCCCTTTCTTTTAACTGTTTAATATTAATCAAAGAAATAGTCATTCCTTCCCTTAAACAGTCCAGTATTGGTTTGATATCCCCAAAGTCCTGAACAATAAAAGGCCTTACACTAATCTTAGTCTTGCCAGATTTTGTCACATTAGTATCAATCTCTACATAATCATCATTCAACTCTTCAGGCAAATCACTTTTACCCATCATTTTTGATAACCAATTTCTCATTTTACTTTTTAAATAACAACAAATTATATAAATATTTCTATTTTGTTTTATATCATATCTCACTTAATATGCCTATGGTCATTAGTATCTCTGTTCTTATATAACTTGGAAGGTTGGCATCATCGCTTATCTCTTCCAAATCATTCAGTAACCTGCTTATTTTGATATCAAACCCACAGTCATTGTTGCCTATTTGGCATATAATATCATCTATTTTTGCTCTTATATTCCTTGGAACAGAATTATCCCCCTTTATTTCTCCAAGAATTTCCTTTATGTTGTCTAGTTGATCATTCATTTTATTTCTTTCATAACCTCTTTCTGAATTTCCTCGGCTTTTTCCTTGAAATTTTTCTCTTGTTTTTCTAAATTTTTAATTCTTAGATCTAAAATTTCTTTTTGTTCTTTTAATTCTTTTTTTAAATCCTCTTTTGCAGAACTTATCATAATAGTGCCAATTATTTTATAAGCATTTTTATTTGTTTTTTCCAGTTCTTTGAGTGCATTCTCATTTTCCATCAAATGCATCTGAAAAGTCTGTTTCTGCATGATTATATTTGATAGATTTTGCTCTAGCAATTGTAACTGCTGAATCTTTTTCTCTGTTTCTTTATTCATTCTGCCTTAACTTTAGAACTTATAATTCTTGGTTTGTATATGATTTTAGAACCGCAGTAAGGGCATCTTATCTTTTTCTTGATGTATTCAGCTTTTATTTCCTTGTCGCATTCAAAACATTTATGTAATACCATTTTTTTTATTTTGGTAAATAAGCTTTACCCGTGAATTTTGCTTTGCAGTTTCTGCATTTCCAAACTCCGGCGAATTCCCTCTTAACTTTTTGTTTGTTACAGTAAGGGCATTTATGCCAGACTTTCATCTTGGCTTCAATGTCTGCAACTTTTTTCTTTACTGTTTTACCATATCTTGCTCCAAATCTGCCAGTTGTTCCTACTTTTTTTGTTGCCATTTTAATATTTAAGTTTTCTTGTAATAGATTTTATAAAGTTTTCTTAAATTTTTTTATTAATTTTAAATGGGGCTACTGGGATTTGAACCCAGATCGCGAGGTCCCAAACCTCGAAGCATAGCCAAGTTAGCCCATAACTAAATGCTAATTTCTTAGTCCCATCTTATGGGCTTTAACCTCATTTATTTAATCCAACCAATCTCTTTTATAAACTTATTGATACTATTAGCCTTTATCTTAAATTTTATCATTTTTGTTGTTTTTCCATCCTTTTTTCTTAAATTCCCTTTCATAATCCATGTTTTTGTTGTTTCAATATTAAACTCTTTAAGCAAATAAATTAAAGATTCAATGAATTTTAAACCATCTTCTAGTAACTCTTCACTTTTATTTAGATTAAATTGTATTATTTCTGTATTTTCTGAGGTTTTATATTTACACCCTTCGCAATAAAATGCAACTTTTAAGTATTCTCTAGTGAATTCTTTGTTTTCTTTAATCCAATTAGGAACATCAAAAGGAGTTAACATCTTATCCCCTCTCGGAGTTCCAAATTTATTTAGAAGTTTACCTAATTCTTTACTGTAAACTCTATAATTAAAAGATTCACCAAAACCATCTGCTTTTAATCTGTAATTTCCATTTAATCCAAATTTATTTTTAATTAATTTCTCATATTTTTTTAGTTCATTTTTATACTTAGATATTAATATTATTGCGTTTAAACTTTTATATAAATGACCATCAAAAGTTAAAAAACTGACTAGTCTAACTAAATCTTTATCCTGAATATAAGAACTAGGGGGTAACTCAAGGAATCTATTATTGTATAATTTTAATCCTGCTTGTTTTTTTGCTTCATTGAAATATTTAAATTGTTTAATGCAGTGATAATATAATTTTAATGGAATACTTCTTCTAGTGGGGGACTTGCCCCTTTCTTTTGTAATTATTCTTAATTCTTTAATCACTTCCTCTTTGTTCATTTTTTAGCAATCTTCCATAATAAATTAAACTGTTTTTTGTAAGATTCAACAATTTTTCTGCTGTTAATTAAAATAAGATAATAAGGGTCATCCCATGTAAATAAGAATACTTTCTTTTGATAAATTACAATTGTGGTATCCCCAAGATAATTCCTATTTAAATTTTTGTACTCTATATTTCTTTCTTTGAACCGTTTACTTCCATCAGCAATTATTACTCTTTCTTTTACATTTTTTTCTTTTATTATGCTAAAATACTGCTTAAGATAAATTGGTTCAATAGTTTCTAACACTTCTTCATTTGCGCCAATAATAAATACCACATCATTTTTTCTCAAATTTGCAGTCAAATCTTTGATTAATGTCAGATAGACATTCTTTCCTTTATGAAGCTCAATTTTTGTCCCTTCATTTTTGGATTCAAATAATGAGGATAATTCTGGGATAATCCTATCTAATTGCTTAATTTTTAATTCAAATATTTCTCTTAGTATTTTTGGGTCAACTGCCTGATAATTCTTTTTATTATTTACTAGAAGGGTATTTATTATTCCTTTTTCCAATAATCTTTCTAAGGTGTCATAAACATAAGATCTATGCAGACCTGTTTTTTCTGCCAATTGGGTGGGATTCAATAATCCCGATTTCAATAAAGCCAAATATATTTTTATCTCATTATTGCTTAGTCCAATTTCATTTAATTCTTGTTCATACATAATGTTAATTAATAAATATAGTATATAAATATTTCGTAAGTTTTATTACAACAAAAGTTTATATATAATTAACTATTACTAAATAGTAATTAAAATTACAAAAAGGTTAAGATGGAAAGACAAAAAAATTTTAAAACTATAGAAGATTACTTGGCAGAATTAAATAATGAAGCATTCGTAGCTGGAGTAGATAAATCTATAAGAATAACTCAAGAAACCGGATTTGAAACTGGATTTCATATGTTCTATGATTCTGAAGTTGGTATTTTTTTTGATGATATTATTATAGGTTGCAAAGATAAACTAATAGGGCATGCAAGAGAAAAAGAGATGTCTAGAAAATGGTTTGGGAGAGAACTTAGAGAATTAAATGTTCTTGAATTGGGTAAACTACATTATGAACTTAAAAAGAGAAATATAACATCAAGCATGCCTTTCCCAATATCCAAAGGATTAAAAACCAGAATGGATTATTTTAAACATTATGAAGATAAAGACAATCTATCTTGTGATCCAAGTCATCAAATGATACTTGAGTTTCATACTCACCCACTTTTTAACTTTATTGAAGATGGATTTGAGGATATTGAGATTGAAAGAACCAGGCCTTCAAAGTCAGACCTAAAAAGTACTAATATCAACAGAAGAACCTCTAAATATAACCCAGTAAGCATTATAATTGGTTTAGAAACTAGAGATAAAAGGAAAGAACAATTTCCTGCTTTTGTGTATCAAGAAAAAGATGAAGTTTTATTGGATGAAACCTTTGATTTTGATGGAATACAAAGGGGTTTGGAAATAACAAAAGAAGAACTAGTGATCTTAAAAATATTTAAAATGAACCCAAATGGAATATTACAATTATATCATTTAGCAAATAAAAGTTATCATAATTTTGATGGAAAATATAATTTAGGGAGGGGGGTCTCTCTTTTGAAAACATTTAACTTATTGGATGGAATGAAGAGTAGAATTTATTGAAAGAAAATAATAAATTTTCCTATTTTTTCTGGGCTGCAGTCTCTTCCTTCTTCTCTCCGCCTTCCTTCTCTTTCCTTTCTGTTGCAGCCTTGGCTTTTTCTTTTACCTTAGCCTTCAAAATTTCAATGTCACCAGCATACTTCTTTCTGAATTGTTCAAGTTCTGTTTGCAGTCTTTTCTTTTTGTCTTCACTGACTTCTTTTCTTTCTTCTTTAATTTCCTTGTCATATTTTCCGTTGTCTATTTCTTTATTGATGTCTCTTGCTTCTTCACCCTCAACTAGAATTCCCAAGGCATTGCAGCTTCCTATGACGGTTTTAACAACAGACTTCATGGAATTATGCAAAATGCTTGATTCTTTCATCTTTGCAATCTTAATGACTTGTTCAATCCCGATGTTTGCTACTTTGTCTTTGTTTGGAAATGAACTTCCTTTTTGCAATTCTAATTCCTTTTTGATTAATTCAGAGATTGGAGGAGTGCCAATGCTTATCTCAAACTCTTTTGTTTCAGTATCAACTATTAATTTAACAGGAACCTTCATTCCATTAAATGAGCTTGTCTTTTCATTGACAACCTTAAGAACTTCCTGGACATTAATTTTCATTGGTCCTAATTTTTGTGCAACTGAAGCATCTGCTTTTGCTTTTCCGCCATCTACAAGCATTTCAATTGTTTCTTTTTTACTCATCTTCTTTATCTCTTCTTATGACCTTTACAGAATCTAACTTCACAGTTATTGGGATTGGAACTGCTGATTCAAGTAATTCCAGAATAATTTCTTCTTTTTGCTCTTCTATTCTTGTAACTCTTGCTTTCTCTCCCTTGAACGGGCCAGATATTATTTCTACAATGTCCCTGTTTTGAATATTAACCTGGGCTTTGGCTTGTTCAAGCATATGCTCAACTTCCTGATAATTTACAGGAGCTCTTAATAACCCTTTCGCATATGGAACTCCCTGATATGATTTTTGTGCATCATCCTTTGTTTCAGCTTCAACAAAAATATATCCTCTCATTCCGTGTGGATGAAAGACAGAATAAACATTAAGGCCTTTTTTCTTTATGTTATTGACTACAAAGTCAAGTACCTGTTCTTCCCTGTTTGCAGTTGTTTTTAATGTATATATTTCACTCATCTTAACAAATGATATCCTATTTGTATCATTGCCCCTAACAGACCAATTATGGCTGTTCCTATTGCAGTTACTTTTACAATGGTTTTAAATTCTTCGTTGCTTGGTTTCTTTGTTATCTTAAAAACTCTTTTGCTTTCTATGAAGAAAGTTTTTAATTTTATGAATAGATTCTTAATCATTATTTTAAGAAATAAAAATAGTATTTATAAATGTTATTAAATTAACAATTCTAACTTCTGAACTTGCATAATTCTGGGCAACTATTCCTGCTTGTTTTAATCTTTCTTCAACATAATCAAAAAGTATTTTAATCAACAAACTCTATTCCTAATTCATTCTCAATTTCTTTCTTCCTTCTTGTAGAAGTAGATCTTCTTGGACCAAATATCTGCGGAGAACTAACACCAGTAACTATCAGCATTGTTCTTATTGTATTTTCAAGATCCTCGCTTATGCTTGCTCCCCAGATTATCCTTGCATCCTCGTCAAGTTTTGTTGAGATTGTTTCAACAACTTTCCTTGCTTCATCCAAAGTCATGTCTGGACCGCCGGCAACATTTATTAATGCGCCATTTGCTCCGGAGATATCAACATCCAGTATCGGATTGTTTATTGCTTTTTCAACAGCTTCAACAGCCCTGTTTGCTGTGTCTGATTCACCAACGCCGATCATTGCAACTCCGCCATTTGACATTACTGTCTTGATATCTGCAAAGTCAAGGTTAACCAAACCAGCTTTTGTAACCAATTCAGCAATTCCTTTTACAGCATTTGTCAATATTTCATCTGCAATCTTGAATGCAGTATGCAATGGCAAGTCAGGAGCCAACTCCAATAGCTTGTCGTTTGGAATTACAATTAAAGTATCAACGATATTTTCTAATTTTTCAAGGCCGATTATTGCATTCTCATATCTTCTTTGGCCTTCCATGGAAAAGGGGATAGTTACAACACCAACTGTAAGGCAGTTCTGCTTCTTTGCAATCTCTGCCACAATTGGAGCGCTTCCAGTACCCGTTCCTCCGCCAAGACCGCATGTAATAAACACCATATCAGCACCAGTTATTGCTTTTTTTATGTCAGTTTCAGATTCTCTTGCAGCCTCCTCACCTACTTTGGGAATAGAACCGGCCCCTAAACCACCTGTCACTTCTTTCCCAATTAGAATTTTAACATCAGCATTTGTATATAATAAATCCTGAGCATCTGTGTTGATTGCTATTGTCTCAGCGCCAGTAATTCCTATTTCAGTCATTCTGTTGATGGTATTATTGCCAGCACCGCCAGCTCCAACAACTTTTATTTTGGCTTTTTGTTTAGAAAGCAATTGTTCAAGCTCTTCATCAATAGCAGAAGTCTTTTGAACTTCTTTTTTGAAACTAAGATTAGAAGTTGCTCTGCGTATCATAGATTCCATAGCTTAAAAATTCTTAAACTATTATTTAAAGATATTTATCCTAAAGTGATTATTTTTCATTATTTATTTTAAAAGTCACTTTTTTGATTTTTACTCTCTCAAGAATTTCCTTTTTTAGGCTTTCTTCCATTTCTTTGCTTATCTTGGTATCAATTACTGCTTCATCATCCTTTAATTCTAATTTGTAATCCTTGAATAAAATGTCCAGAAAGCCTTCCAATTGTTCTTTTTTGTCTGTAATCTTTCTTTTTATCTCAATTTCATAAACCAGATTTTTTCCTGATAATGGATTGTTGAAATCAACCAATGTTCTTCCGCCAGTTACGGAAATAATTCTTCCAATGAAGCCATCAAGATTCAACTGCATGCCCGGCATGGGTTTTATGTTTTGCTTTGTAAACTCCTTTGTTGGCACTAATTTTATTAATTTACCGTCTTTTTTTCCAAAACCCTCTTCAGGATTTAATTCTATTGTATATTTTCCTATGTCTTTCCCTATTATTTTACTGTCCAACCCTTTTATTATATCCCCCTTTCCTAAGCAGATAATTACTGGCTTGTATTTGAAATCTTTATTATAGATATTATTTTCTTTTGCAATCTCTTTATTAGTCAAATCAAATATGCCATTATCCTTGATTCTTGCTATGTAATCAATTTCTATGAAATCATTTTCATTTAACATTTTAAATTGAATTTTTGTTGTTTATATAAATGTTTTTATAACCACTTCAAAATGGAAACTTTTATAAATAATTACAACTTTCCTAAACAAAATGAACATTATCCTAAATCCTAAGTATGAACCTTCCGTAGACAAGAGGATTAAAAGAATCCTTGCAGATAAATCCAATTACATCTGTATACCTGAAGAGGATATTGCAATAGGAGAAAAGAAACAATTAATTTTAACAGATTTTCCATTTATTTTTAATTTAAATTGGGTGGATTTTCATAAAGTTCTGTCCGAATATAAAAGAGCGGTGCCTTCTTCAGTAGATAGGTTAAATCTGCATATTTTGCTGTCTTCAGATAAACCAGTTTATGATGGAAATAAAAATGAAATAAGTCCTAATAAATTAAAAGAAATAAAAAGAGTTGCTCTAACAAATTGTTGGGAGTACACAAGCACAAGATTTAGTTCCGGAAAAAAGGGATTAATAGTAAACCACAATCATATAATTGATGAAAATGGAAATTTGAGGCCACTATACTCAAAACCTTTGGAAAATTGTGTTATGGAAAATAGTGTTTTTGTGGATTTAGATTCATTTAATTCTCAGGGGTTTCCCGAAAAAAAATCAAAAATCAAAAAATACTTTGAAGGTAAAAATATTTTACTATTTTCCCCAGTAGATGAAAACGTTGCTGGGCTCTTTGCCAATCCTGGCAGGGCTGACCTGTATTACAATGGGAATCCGTCCGGCTCGCATGGTTGTCTTGGGGTGCGCGCGAAATTTTTGGAGGATATTTAAAATGCCATGGAGAAAAAATGTTGATCCAATAATAAAAGATTATTTGGACTTGCAGGTAAAAGAGACAGCTAAATTCAAAGATGCTTATTCTCAAGCAAAGAACAAAGCAGATGCGCAATTGTGGATTGCAGTTGCAAACATGACAAAACATTTGTTTAATCTGGAGTTAAAGATAAAATATCTTGAGGGTGCTATAAGGGATTTGAATGAAAGATTATTGAAAACTACAGAGAAAAAGCCAGAGGATGTTCTTAAGGAATTGGAAGAAGTTTTAGAAATCTTTATAAATTATATTAATTCTTTCTCTTTCATGGATGAGGGTGACAAGAAACAAACAAATGTTGGTTCCTTAAAAAAAGGGAATTATGTGATCATTGATGGCATAGCTTGTATTGTTAAGGATGTTCAGACATCAAAGACAGGTAAGCACGGACATGCAAAGGCAAGAGTTGAAGCCATTGGAATGATTGACAGTCAGAAAAAAATATTTGTTGCTCCAACACATGATAAAGTTGATGTTCCGATTGTCACAAAACATTCAGCCCAGGTATTGTCAATATCAGGTCATGTCGCAAACTTGATGGAAATGGAAACATATGAAAACTTTGATTTGAAAATACCGGATGAATTAAAATCCCAGATTCACGAAGGTAAAGAAATTATTTACTGGAAGATTCTTGGTGAAAAAGTTATGAAACAGGTGAAATAAATGGTAAAATTCCCAGAAGCTAATGAAAGATTGTATAAGAATATGTTTGTTTGCAGAAAATGCAAGACAAAACAAAGAGCTCAGCCACAGAAAATTATTCAGAAAAAGGTTTCATGCAGAAAATGCGGAAGTAAAGCTTTAAGGCCTGTAAGAAAAAAATGAATTGGGATTTAATTTTATTGCTTGTTTTCTTTTTTCTAGTTTATATCTTTTATTTGACACATAAAAAGAAATTTGAAGTTCAGGGAAAAATATTTTTTCTTTACAGAACAAAATTTGGTTTGAAATTCATGGATAAATTATCAAAGTTCTCTCCTAAATCATTAAATGTAATTGGGATCATAGGAATAATAACTGGTTTTCTTGGAATGATAATGATGTTTTTATTGCTTGTTCAGATGACTTTTAAATTAATAATACAACCAACATCAGCACCGGGATTGGTTCCTGTTCTTCCCGGAATAAAAGTTTCTCCCTTATTACCTGTTTTAAGTTTCTGGCATTGGATAATAATTATTTTCATAATCGCATTGGTTCATGAATTCAGCCATGGAATCTATGCAAGATTAAATAACATTAAAATTAAATCTTCTGGATTTGCATTTCTTGGTCCAATACCTGCTGCGTTTGTCGAACCTGATGAAAAGCAGACGGCAAGGAAATCAAGGAAAGCGCAATTGTCTATACTTTCTGCAGGCCCTTTTTCAAATATTATTCTTGCTTTCCTGATATTTTTAATTTTATTGTTTGTATTTTCACCAATGCAACAGTCCTTGGTTGAACCAACAGGACTTTACGTCGCTGGAGTTATGGATGGATATCCGGCTAATATTTCCGGAGTTGAAATAGGTTCTATAATAACCGGAATAAATGATAACGAGATAAAATCTTCAAATGAGCTTTTGGATTTCATAAAAAACAGTGAAGATGAATTTGTTCTTAACACTGACAAGGGAGATTATTCAGTAACACCAAAAAAAGAAAATGATATTAATGTAATAGGTATACAGACAATTCAACTTCAGGATTATAAAAATAAAAATATTGGAACTTCTGTTTTCAGCTGGTTCTTTGAATTATTCAAATGGTTGTGGTTGATATCGCTTGGCGTTGGATTGTTTAATCTGCTGCCTTTAGGTCCTGTTGACGGGGGGAGAATGCTTCCGCTTGGTTTGTCCTTTATTATTAAAGATGCAAATAAAATAAAAAAGATATGGAAATATATCAGCTTCTTTGTCTTGGGACTGATAATAATTAACCTGTTGCCTTATTTGATAAACTTATTAAACTGGTTGTTCTCACTGATAATATAAAATGTTGGTAGATGTTCATTGTCATTTGAATTTTAAGGATTTTGATGAAGACAGAGATGCAGTTGTAAAGAGAGCAGAAAAATTAAACATGACCGTTGTTGATTCAGCAACAAACATGGAAGATGCAAAAAGATCCCTTGAAATTTCAAGGAAGTATAATATAGTAAAATCTTCTTTGGGTCTGTATCCGCTGCATGCAATAAAATTGAATGAAAAGCAATTAGATGAGGAAATTAATTTCATTAAAAAAAATAAAGACAACATAATTGCAGTTGGAGAAATTGGTTTGGATAAAAGTTCTGAGGATTTTAATCGTTCTGATGAAATTCATCTGGATAAACAGGTAGAAGTTTTCAAAAGAGTTTTGGCATTG
>JAGVZC010000004.1 GCA_018302885.1 Candidatus Woesearchaeota archaeon | reverse complement strand
AATGCCTTCGGAAACATTTATGAGCTGATGATAAAGAAAGCAAAGGAATATATTTAAAAACAAGGATTCTAAATTAATCCCATGAGAGAAATAGAAAAGCTGGTTCCTGATACAAGCGTCATAATCGAGAATGTAGTGTCAAAGAAGCTTGGAAAGGAATTCAATGTAAATGAGATAATAATCCATGAGGCTGTGATGGCTGAACTTGAGCATCAGGCCAATCTCGGAAAAGAGATTGGAAAATTCGGACTGGATGAATTAAATAATCTAAGGGAATTATCAAAGAAATTAAAATTCAGCATAAGATATTCAGGAAGAAGGCCAAATGCTTCTGAAATAAGAAACGCCTCTCTCGGAGAAGTTGATGCCATGATAAGGGAGCTGGCATATAATGAGGATGCGGTTTTATTGACAGGAGACAAGGTTCAAAGCAAGGTTGCAGAAGTAAAGGGCATAAAAGTAATTTATGTTGAGCCCGTAATAAAATCAGGTAAATTAAAGATTGAAAAATTCTTTGACAAGAACACAATGAGCGTTCATCTAAGGGAAAATTACAAACCTTATGCAAAAAGAGGAATGCCTGGAAATTGGGAAACTGTAATGCTAAGAGACAATCCATTAAAACAAGATGAGGTAATAGAATACAGCAAGAACATCATTGAAGAAGCAAAAAAAAGAAAAGAAGGCTTCATTGAAATTGAAAGAAGGGGGAGCTCAATAGTTCAGATAGGAAGCTTCAGAATTGTAATCACAAGACCTCCATTCAGTGATGCATATGAAATCACATGCGTAAGACCAATCAAAAAATTAAACATCAATGATTATGAATTAAGCGAAAAGCTAAGAAAAAGAATTGAGGAGCAGGCAGAAGGCATTTTGATTGCCGGTTCTCCAGGCATGGGAAAAAGCACGTTTGCAAGTTCATTAGCAGAATTCTATGCAGGAAAAAACAAGACTGTAAAGACAATAGAAGCACCAAGAGATCTGCAGCTGAGCGACAATATAACACAATATGCAATATCACACGGAAGTTCCCAAGAGATTCATGATGTCCTATTATTATCAAGACCAGATTACACTATCTTTGATGAAATGAGAAACAATGAAGATTTCAGATTGTTTGCTGACTTAAGACTATCAGGGATTGGAATCGTCGGAGTATTGCATGCAACAAATCCAGTAGATGCAATTCAGAGATTTTTAGGAAGAATTGAACTCGGAGTCATTCCACAGGTAATTGACACTGTTGTATTCATTAAAGACGGCAAGGTTGGAAAAGTTCTTAGTTTAAAAATGACTGTGAAAGTTCCTTCAGGAATGACCGAAGCTGATCTTGCAAGACCTGTAATTGAAATAAGGGATTTTGAAAACAATAAATTAGAATATGAACTTTATTCATATGGCGAGGAAACTGTAGTTATTCCTGTCCAGAATGAAAAGAAAGCACCAATAAAAGAACTAGCTTCAAGGCAAATTGAAAATGAACTGCAGAGAGAAATTCCTGGCATTAAAGCTGAATTGATCAGCGACAACAGAGCCGTGATTTATGTTCCTGAATCCGAAATAGGGAGAATAATAGGAAAGAAAGGCGAAAGAATTTCTGAAATAGAGAAGAGACTTGGAGTTTCAATAGATGTCCAGTCATTGGATGAAAGCAAGGCAGAGATAAAATACAATTTAAGCGACAGGGGAAATTCACTTATTTTTTACGTCAGCGGCAGCTTGACTGGAAAGGAAGTCGATTTCTATGGAAATGATGGATTCCTGTTTACTGCAAGAGTTGGAATGAAAGGCGAGATAAAAATCAACAAAAAAAGCAAGATGGCAAGAAGACTTGTTAAAATGCTTGACAAAAATCAGAAAATTATTTTAAAGATTTAATGCTCAAAACCCTTGAAATTATAATTTACTTTCTTTTCTTTTAACCATTGGATAAAATCTTCTTTTTTCCTGAATATCTTTTTGTATATTGTTCCTTCACCATACCTTTCACATGAATCCTGACTGTGCTTCCTGCAAATTCTTGGACGATTGTGATATATTCCGCACAGTTTATCATTTGTCAATACCTCGCACTGCGTGTTAAACTGAACATACCACTCATTCTTGTCATCAAAATAAACCCATACATCCTTATGCAACAACATCCATATTATCTGATCATAATCATTTTTTGTTTCAGGCTTGTCTATTTCAACGCAGACATATTCACAGCACAAAGAACATCCCTTGCATAAGTTCTTGTTTTTCTCTGCAGAATTATTATCCATTGCATTTCCATTCATTTTATTTCTGTTAATTATTTGTTTTATAAAAGTAATGGTTAGATTTAAAAGTTTGATTTTGCTTTTGTTTATATGCTCCTGTAGCTCAGCCTGGATAGAGCGACAGAATTAATGTCGAACCTCCTATCCCTGGAAGAAAGTTGTAGGTCGGGGGTTCAAATCCCCTCAGGAGCGTCTTAGATTTATGTGGAATTGGTAATTCTAAACTTATGTGTCTACAAAATAGAAATATTTATATAATATGTAGACGTATAAATTTTATGGCATACACAGAAATAAAAGAAAGAAATAGCAGGAGATATTATTACAGGGTTTTATCTGTAAGGAAAAAGGATAAAGTAACAAAAAAAAGAGAATATCTGGGAGTAAACCTATCCAAAAAAAAGCTTAAACAGAAAGAAATAAATGCAGATAAAATATTAGATATAAAAAAAGAAACGGAATCTCTTAGAAAAATAAAAGCAAAAATAATCAAAGTTCTAAAACAGCACAATATTGAAAAAGCAGGGATTTTTGGAAGTTATGCTAGGGGAGATCACAAAAAAGAGAGTGATATAGACATTCTGATACAACCTCCAAAGGGAATGGGTTTGGAGTTCATAGAAGTTAAATTAGAATTAGAAAATAGATTAAAAAGAAAAGTAGATTTGGTTACTTACAAAGGAGTTCATCCCCTAATCAGAAAAAATGTTTTTAAGGAGGAAGTAAAGATAATATGAATAGAGACTTAAAATTATTCATATATAATATTATGGATAGTATTGAAAACATAGAATCTTTTCTAAAAGAAATTTCTAAAGAATCCTTTTTTAAAGACAGATTAAGGCAAAGTGCTGTCATAAGACAATTGGAAGTGATTGGAGAGGCTACAAAAAACATTCCAGACTCTTTCAGAAAAAAGTATCCGGAAATTCCCTGGAAAAAAATTGTTGGTTTAAGAGATATAATAATTCACACTTATTTTGAGATTGACTTGGATATAACCTGGGAGATTATAAAAAAAGATTTACCCTTGTTAAAAAAACAGGTTCAAAATATAAAGAAAGATTTGCAATAATTCTCAATTTTGGAATTGTTTTGATTAATTAACCAAACTTTTATATAATATTATTTTTTCGTTTAATTATGTTAAATAAGTTGATTCTTATTTTTCAGGAGGATAAAAAATGGCTGTTAAGAAAGGCGACAAAGTCAAAGTTGAATATACAGGAACATTAGACGACGGCACTGTATTTGATAGTTCCGCTCACGGAGATCATTCTCATCCCATAGAATTTGAAGTTGGATCAGGAATGGTGATAGAAGGTTTTGACATGGGAGTAACTGGAATGAAAAAAGGAGAAGAAAAAGAAATTACAATAAAACCTGAAGACGGCTATGGAAATGTAAATCCAAAGGCAGTGCAAAAAATTCCAAGAGATCAGCTACCAAAAGGACCAGAGCCAAAAGCAGGAATGATACTATTATTATCAACACCAGACGGACAGCAGTTTCCTGTAAAGATAAAAGAAGTTAGTAACAATGAAATTGTGATTGATATGAATCATCCGCTGGCTGGAAAGACTCTTCATTTCAAGATTAAAGTCATTGGAGTTAATTAGTAACCTTTTTATATTCTTTTTTCAAAGGAATTAATATGGCAGAACAAATAAGCATGCCTTCCAGCATGGGAGGATTAGTAAGGTATTTTGATGATTTCAAGACAAAAGTGGAATTAAGCCCTAATTTTGTCGTTGGTGTTATTGTTGCTATAGTAATTTTAGAATATGCCTTTCATAATTTAATTTAAAATGTTTCCTGGAATAAATCCCAAACAAATGGAGAAAGTAATGAAGCAGATGGGAATAAAACAGGAAAAGATAGAGGCTGATGAAGTTATAATAAAAAGAAGCTCTGGAAATATAATAATAAAAAATCCTTCTGTAACAAAAGTTAACATGCAGGGACAGGAAACATTTCAGATCATGGGTGATGTTGAAGAAGGATTCAACGAAGAAGACATTCAAGCAATAATTGACCAGACAAATTGCTCAAGAAAAGAGGCAGAAAAAGCATTGAAAGAGCATGGCGACTTGGCTGATGCCATTATGTCACTGAAATAATAATCATAATTCTTAAATATTTATTCACTTATTGAGGAATATGAAGGATATCAAAATTATGCTGGACAAGGCAAACCAATTTATAAAAAGAGCTGATCATATGTTCTACATCACTTATCCTTTAGTCAGGGACAATAAATTAATCATAGCAATGGCTGAGAATATCAGCAACGGATTGATTTGTGCAATGGACTCTGTTTTGATGTATGAAAAGCTGTACAAGAGAATTTCAATTTATCCTGAAGATTTTAATGTCAAAATAGACATATTCAGGGGGAGCATAGCAAGAAGATACAATATTGAGAGAGAGCATATCATATTAATTCAGGATTTAAGAAGATTTTTAGAGGAAAGAAAGAAAAGTGGGGTTGAATTTGTCAGAAATGATAGATATGTCCTTTTTAATCAAAAAAAAGAACTAAAAAGCCTTGGAATCGATAAAATAAAGGAAAATTTAAATATAAGCAAAGAGTTCATTAAAAAGGTGAATGGGATATTAACAAATGTTACAACACGATTCTGATGCAAGGGAAGAACTGAAGAGGGCTGATCATCTTCTGTATGTTACGTTAAAATACACAAAAAATATAGATGTAATCAAGAATACAATAAGAAGGCTGATAAGCGCATGCGATTATGCCATTCTTGATGTGATGGAGTGGCTTAAAAGCAAAAAGAAAATCAAGGTAATTCCATTGATGCCAATCGTAAGGGCTCAGGAATTAAAAAAACATTTCAGAAAAATTGAGCTCCTTGAGTTCATTGACTTCTATCTCTTTCTAAAAAAAATTGACCGTGCTGAATACACCAAAAGGGAAGAATTCAAGAAAAATGTCAGATTGATTGTCATGGACGAGGATGAAGAAAGTTATGAGATTGATATTGAGAAATTATATGAGTTCTATGAAAAGACTAAAGATTTTGTTAAATATGTTGAAGACAGTTATAAGTAAATTTATATATTAAAAAAAGTTTAAATTAACATGAGGAAAATACTCGTTTGTTCTGCAAAAGGCGGTGTTGGAAAGAGCACAAGTGCAATTAACTTAAGTGCTGCACTGAATGATATGGGAAGAGACGTAACTTTGGTTGACTGCAATTTTACAACCCCAAATGTTGGTTTATATTACGGAATTGCAAAAGTTGGAAAAACAATTCATGATGTTCTTAACAAGAAAGGCGACATAAACAAATCAGTATACCTTCATAAATCAGGAACAAAAATAATCCCGGGAAACATTTCTATAAAAGGTCTGAAAAAAGTAAGACCTGAATTTTTGAAATATAAATTAAACAAACTAAATTCTGACATTGTATTGCTTGACAGCTCTGCCGGATTGGGAAGAGAAGCTTTGGCTTCAATTGATGCATGCGATGAAGTATTGGTTTTAGTTAATCCTGAACTGCCATCAGTCACTGATGCATTGAGATTGATAAGAATTGCAAAAGAGCTCAATAAAGAGGTAATTGGTGTTGTCATATGCAGAAAAAGAGGAAAGTATGAAATGAAAAATCATATGATTGAATCATTGCTTGATTATCCTATAATAGGGGCAATTCCAGAGGATGAACATGTCAAAAAAGCCCTTGTCAGAGAGGATAGTGTTTATTCTTTGTATCCAAAGTCAAATGCTGCAAGAGCTTACAAGAAACTGGCACATTATCTGGTTGGTGAAGTTTTTTATTCCGAGAAAAAAAGTTTTTTAAGAGAAGTTCTGGATTTGTTCAAATTAAGTTAAGTTTTTGTAACTACTCTAAAGATAGTACATACAGAAACATTTATAAAGGCTTTCTCATTACAATATCCAGACATGAAGAGGGATTAGGAGAATGAAAAATGATTGTCAAAGAAGATTTTTTGAAAAAACTGAAAGGTTCATTTGATCTAAATATATATGAAGTAAAAATATGGACAGCTTTGCTAAGCAAGGGTGTTTCAAGCGCTGGGGAATTAAGTGATATTTCTGAGGTTCCAAGATCAAGAAGTTATGATATTCTCGAATCACTGGAAAAAAAAGGCTTTGTAGTTATGAAACTTGGCAAGCCAATCAAATACATAGCTGTAGAGCCAAAAGAGGTTATAGAAAGAGTAAAGAGGGATTTCACATTAAGAGCAGGTGAAAAAGTCAAAATGCTTGAAAAGGTAAAAGACAGCAACACCTACAAGGAATTGGATTTGCTGCATAAGCATGGAATAGAAAACATTGATCCTACATCACTGTCAGGAGCAATAAAAGGCAGAAGAAACATTAATGATCAGCTTGATACATTATTCAGAAATGCAAAGGAAAGCATTTTGATAAGCACAACTGCAGAAGGATTTTTAAGAAAATCTGAAATTCTGAAACCATTGCTAAACAAATTAAAAAATGTTAAGGTAAAAATAATGGTTCCCAAGGATGATAAAATCAAGGAATTTGTAAAAGACTTGAAGAATGTAAGCATTAAATATGGGGATATTAACTCAAGATTTGTTTTGGTTGATAGCAATGAATTGATGTTCATGGTTATGGATGACAGCAAAGTTCATGAAAGCTATGATACAGGAATATGGGTAAAAAGCCCCTATTTTGTAAAAAGCCTGGAGAACCTGTTTAACTTGAGCTGGAAAGGATTGTAAGAATATGCAAAAAGATTATTTGCTTGAATTTGGAATTAGAGCAAATAGATTAACCCCTGAGGAATCTGGTAATCTTAATGAAAAAGATTTATTTAATTACAATAAAAAATTTTACATATTTTCTAGATTAGGAAGTTATACTCCCAACAAAAATGAAGAAGAAATATTAACAAGTAATATTAAAGAATTATTAATCAGAGCCATTAATAACAATGAAGATACACCAACCTTAGAATTAATATTAAGAAAAGGGGATGGCAGATTAAATATAAGTGTTAAAGAACTGAATGTTTTTGGAACTGTTTTGGATGCATTCGAAACTTTAGGAATAAAAAATATTGGTGACCTTATGGATTATCCAATAAGTAAATTAAGTGAAGTTAAATCTATAGGCCCTACAAGAATTAAAATTATTCAAAAAGAACTTGAAAGGTATGGATTAAAACTTAAAAAATAAATTTTATTATATTAATATGAGACAAGGTTATGAATATCAAATTCCTGGGGATAGTAATCTTAGAAGACTCCTTTATAAAAATAGCACCCTACCAAGTTCTGATCCTGAAGTTACCAGAACAAAAATTAAGTTAAAAAAACCAATAAGAATTAATGAAAAAAATTGTTGGTATATTTTTATCTCTTCATCAAAAAAAAATGATGGGATAATAACTAAAAAGGGAGTTAGTTATCCTTTTATTAATGCAATTACAAAAGAATATCCTAATGAAAAAATTATGTTGATAATTGAAAGGGATAGAAAAGGAAATCCAATTTATACTCCAAAAGAGCAGCATTCTGATTTTGCAACAAAAAAATCCTTTGGTAAATCAATAGAAGAAAAAACAAAAGAAGAGCTCATTGAAGGTTTGGAATCAATGACTGATGATTAATCAGATAAACTTAAAAATTCTCAATTTCTTTTTATTATATGCATAAACTAGCTGAAAGCTTGAGCCCTATAGAAAGAAAGGTTCTTCCATTAATAAAAGAAAATACTTCTTTAAAACAAATCACAAAATCAGGATTGAAAGAGATTGAAATCATAAGGGCATTTCAGTGGCTTGAAAACAAGGGATTAATCAAAGTCAAGAAAGAAGCCACAGAAATTGTAGATTTGGATGTAAATGGAAAAAAGGAACTTCCTGAAAAGAAATTTCTAAAATCAATTTCAGAAAGGGAATTAAGCCTGAATGAAATTCAGGAGAGAACAAAATTATCAAATGATGAGTTGAATGTTTCTTTGGGATTATTAAAAAGAAATTCATGCATTTTATTGGGAAGCAAAATAAAAATAACTTCAAAAGGAAAGGAATATCTTAACAATAATAAAATAGAAAATTTTCTAATATCATTGCCTAAAGAAAAGTCAGAATTAAATCAGGAAATCCTAAATGAATTAAAGAAAAGAAAAGGAATGATAAAAGAGGAATCAGTAAAAGAAAGAATTGCAGCCTTAACAGAAAAAGGAAGGGAAATTTCAAAATTAAACCTAAAATCTGACATGATAGAATCACTTAACATTAAAATCCTGAAAAGCAAAGAATGGAAGAACAAAGATTTCAGGAGATATGATATAAAAATAAATGTCCCTAAAATTTATCCGGGAAAAAAACACTTTGTAAATGAAGCACTGGATTATGCAAGAAGGATATGGCTTGAAATGGGTTTCAAGGAAATGAAGGGAAACATGATTCAAAGCTCCTTTTGGAATTTTGATGCTCTTTATACTTCACAAGACCATTCTGTAAGGGATATGCATGATACTTTCTACCTGAATGGAAAAGGAGATTTGCCAAGCAAGGAGATTATAAACAGAGTTAAATCTGCTCATGAGAATGGCGGAAATACAGGAAGCAAAGGATGGCAATATTCATGGAAAGAAGATGAAGCCAGGAAATTAGTTTTAAGGACGCATACAACTGTGCTAAGCGCTCAAACATTAACCAAATTAAAAAAAGAGGATTTACCTGTGAAATACTTTGCTGTTGGAAGATGCTTCAGAAACGAAACCCTTGACTTTAGTCATTTGTTCGAGTTTAATCAAACAGAGGGAATTGTAATTGATGAAAATGCAAACCTAAGGCATTTAATTGGATATCTTAAGGAATTCTTCAAGAAGATGGGATTTGAAAAAGCAAGATTTAGGCCTGCTTATTTTCCATATACAGAAATGTCTTTAGAGATAGATATTTATCATCCAGTTCATAAAAAATGGATTGAATTAGGCGGTGCTGGGATGTTCAGGCCAGAAGTTGTTAAGCCCCTGCTTGGAATTGATGTTCCTGTTTTGGCATGGGGGCCAGGGATTGACAGAATGATTGCTGATGTTTACAAGATAAAAGACATCAGAGAAGTGTACAAGAATGATTTGAAACAATTAAAGGAGATTAAAACCTGGTTGAAATAAAATGCCGACAGTTAATTTAAACAAAAATGAATTTGAAAAGTTAGTTGGAAGGAAATTGCCTTTAGATAAACTAAAAGACAGAATTTCTATGCTTGGAACTGATTTGGAATATATAAAGGACAATGAAATAATTGTTGAAGTATTTCCAAACAGGCCGGATATGTTATCTGAACAGGGATTTGCAAGAGCATTTTCATCATTCATTGGAGTCAAAAAAGGATTAAGAGAGTACAAAGCAAAAAAATCAGATTATAAATTAATTATTGACAATTCCGTGAGCAATGTAAGGCCATTTACTTCCTGTGCCATTGTTAAAAATTTGAAATTTGACAATGAAAGAATAAAACAGATTATTCAGATACAGGAAAAATTACATATTGGATATGGAAGGAACAGAAAGAAATGCGCAATAGGAGTTTATCCCCTTGAAAAAATTAAATTTCCAATCCACTACAAGGCATTGGAGCCAAGTAAAATCAGATTTATTCCATTAGAATCAAACAAAGAAATGAACGGCAATGAAATCCTTGACAAACACCCTGCAGGAAAAGAATATGGTCATTTGTTAAAAGATAAAAATAAGTTTCCTGTATTCGTCGATGCAAGAAATAAAATATTGAGCATGCCCCCAATAATAAATTCCGATGAAACAGGAAGAATTAATGATAAGACAAAAGAAGTTTTCATTGAAGTAAGCGGTTTTGATTACAATGTGGTAAGCAAATGCCTGAATTTTATTGTTTGTGCATTAGCTGACATGAAGGGGGTTATTTATGAAATTTCTTTAAATTACTGGAATAAGAAAATAATAAGCCCTAAATTAAAACCAGAATCAATGAAAATTGATATAAATTATGTCAATAAAACTCTTGGATTGAACCTTAATGAGAAAGATGTAAAGAATTATTTAGAGAGAATGGGTTACAACTACAAGAATAAAATGGCTATCATTCCCTGTTATAGGGATGATATAATGCATAAAATTGATTTGGTTGAAGACATAGCAATTGCTTATGGCTATGAAAATTTCAAGGAAGAAATCCCGAATGTAAGCACATTGGGCGAAGAGGATGAATTTGAAAAATTCAAAAGAAAAGTTAGGGATATTTTAATCGGGTTTGGTTATCTTGAATGCAATAGTTATAATTTAATTTCTGAGGAAATCTTGAACAATATGGAATTCAAGATGAATAACATTAAAGTCATTAACCCTGTAAATATGGAATATAACACACTGAGAAGCTGGGTAATTCCAAGCTTGATGAAAATATTAAGTGACAATAAGCACAATGAATATCCACAGAAAATATTTGAGGCAGGAAAATCTTTTGGAAGAGAAGAATCTGAAAAAATTGGATTGTTAAGCTGCCACGGAAGCGCTAATTTCACTGAAGCAAAACAAATTCTGGATTATTTGTTTAACAGTTTAGGAATGAAATATAATCTTGAAGAAGTTGAGCATGATTCATTCATAAAAGGAAGAGTCGGAGGAATTTACTGCAATGGGGAGAAAATTGGATATATAGGTGAGATAAGTCCAAAAGTTTTAGAGAATTTTAATATGGAAATTCCTGTTGCTGGTTTTGAGATAAATCTAGGTGAACTTTTTGAAATTATTTAATTCTGATAAGATTTATATAATTAGCATTCAATAAATGTTTATGGTTTACAAGAATATCAAAACATACAAAAAAGGCTATCTTAATGTTGGTGACGGACATTTAATCTATTATGAACTAAGCGGAAATCAGAAAGGCAAGCCTGTTTTATTTGTTCATGGGGGGCCAGGAGGAGGATTCAGCGAGAAGGACAAAAGATTCTTTAATCCAAAATTATTCAATATAATCACATTTGATCAAAGGGGCTCTGGAAAAAGCAAGCCTTTTGCCTCAATAAAAAACAATACAACACATAAACTTGTTGAGGACATCAGAAAATTAATTTATTTTCTTGATATTAAAAAAACTTACTTGTTTGGGGGAAGCTGGGGATCAACTTTGTGTCTGGTTTATGCAATAAAATATCCTGAAACCGTGAAAGCAATGGTTCTAAGAGGAATATTCCTAGGAACAAAAAAGGAAAATGATTATTTTATTTGTGATGCAAAAAGTTCATTTCCAAAAGTATGGGAAGAAATGATAAATTTAGTTCCAAACAGATTCAGAAAAAATGTCATAGGATATTATCTCAAGATGATGAAGTCAAAGAACAAGGAAACAAGCAACAAATACAAACTTGCATGGGCAACATATGAATTCTCAGTATCAAAATTGATTTATGACAAAAATAAAGTAAGAGAAATTCTTAAAGAGGTTAATTTTGAATCATTCTCAATTATAGAACTGCATTATCTTTCCAATAACTGCTTTATACCAAAAAAGTATATTCTGGATAATGTTAAGAAAATAAATAAGATTCCCCTTGCAATTGTTCACGGAAGATATGACAAAATTTGCGATCCTTATATGGCTTATTTATTGCATAAAAAAATTAAAAACTCCAAATTATATTATACGTTGGCAGGCCACAGCGCTTCTGATAAGGGAAATGAAGACGTATTAGTAAATGAGATAAATAAATTTGGAAAAGGAATTTAATAACAATCTTTAAATATTATTCTTTTAGAGTTTTAATTATGAAATATGATCTGGATTTGAACAAAGTTGCGGAAAGGATAAAGAAAGAAAAAGCAAAGCTGGTTTGCATTCAGCTGGCTGATGGCCTAAAGCCAAAAGCTGTTGAAATTCAGGAGTATCTCGAGAAAAACACAAATGCAAGAATTATCATATGGATGGGAAGCTGCTGGGGGGCATGCGATGTTCCTGTTGAGATAGAAAGGCTGAATGTTGATCTGCTTGTTCAGTTTGGGCATAATGATTTTATATATGGAAAATTCTACGGAGGTAATTTAATATGAAAGTAAATATACCGGAAAGCATGGAAAGAAGCATAAAGATAATTGTCAGCAAAACAAATCTATTCCAGAATGAAGAAGATTTTGTCCAGCAGGCAATATTAAAACAGATTTCTAAATTCAGAGATTTATAATTTTATTCTATTTAATTTTTAAAAAGGTTTATATAATTAAGATCCTAAATTCTAACCATGGAGCAATTGTGCATAGGATACATCTTCATGAGTCCAACATTGACTGAGGAAGAAAAAATATTTCTTAAAGTTGCAAAAAAGAAAAACATAAAATTAATAATGTTTAATGTAGCAGACAAACTGATTGAAAAGGAAATTGAAAAAAAAGCAAGACAATGCGATATTATTTTCAACAATACTGCTGGCTATATTGCATTAGAAATTCTTAAAACATTAGAAAATATTGGAATAAAAACCGTTGATTCTTCAAAAGTTTATTATTACACTGAAGATAAATGGATGTTCTTTCTAAAATGCAAAGAACATGGCATTCCAACTCCAGATACAATTCTTTTATCAGGAAATTTAAACAGCGCCAAGAAAGAGCTTGAAGAATTTGGACGCTGGCCGGTTATATTGAAATTAGTACAGGGAGAGCATGGAGAATTTGTTAAGAAGGCTGATGCTATAGACGAGGCTATGCCCATAATAAGAGAGTTATGGGAAAAGAGATGTGAAAGATTGCCTGTAATAGGGCAGGAATTTATTAGATCTCCCTCATACAGAGTAACTGTTATTGGAGATAAAATTGTCCAGACCGCACTAAAATATAACGATGGATGGAAATCCACCGGAGTCTATGCAGAAAAAATTGGAAAGTTTGAGGTCGACAGGGAACTGGAAAAATTAGTTAAAAAAATAATAAAGGCATGTAAAATAAAGATTTGCGGAATAGATTTCTTAAAGAGGGACAATAAATGGTTTGTTATTGAAGTTAATGCCGAACCATCCTTTGAATTCTTTGAAGATGAGAGGGAAATGATTATAGAAAAAGTCATTGATTTCATAAAGAAAGAAATTAAATCCTGATTTATTTGCCTGGATAAATCTTCTTTAGTTTTTTTGTTTCGTTCAAATCCAGATCTGCAAATATAATCCCCTCTTTGTTTAAAATCTCTTTTAACATCTTGTGTGGAGATGCTATAGCAGAGTAGCATAATAAATCCTCCTGATTTCTGAAAGGGCTGCAGAAAGCAACAAAGTAAAGATTTTCAAATGCCCTGGAATTTATCAAAGATCTTAATAATTTTAATTCATTTTTCTTGTGATCTCTTTCATAAGCTTTTTTCTCATATGCCCATTGGGCAGGACAGAATACAATTTGTGCACCAGACTTCTTTAGCTTGTGAAATAATAATGGAAATGCAAGATCCCAGCAAATCACAATGCCAATCTTGGCAAAATCTGTCTTAAAAACTGCAATTTTTCTTCCAGGAGTTACACCACGCTCAGCGTAAGTATTTATCTTCTTATACATTCCTGCTATTTTTCCCTCTCTGTTTATTAGAAGAGAAGTGTTGTGAAGTTTTGATTCAATTAAAAAATCTTCTGTAATTATGCACCATATATTATTACTCTTACATTCCTTTTTAATTTCCTTTAAAAATTGATGATTCGAATGCAGATACTTTTTTCTGATAACACATGTCTCAGGAAAACAAATTATATCTGCATTATTTTTCTTTGCCTTTCTAATATACTGTTTAATTTTTTGAAGGTTATGCTCTGGATGGATATCAAAATACTTTATCTGGGCCAGAGCAATTCTCGGCTTATTTGCCATGTACAAAATAAATCAAAGTAATTTAAATAATTTTGTTATTGTGAGAAGTAGTAAAATCATTTCGTATTCAGAGAATTATGGTTTCTTTTTTCTTATATATTTCAAAAGAACATAATAAACAACAAAAAAGATTATTGTTGAAATAACTGACATTCCAAAATTGAATTGCCTGTATATTGTGTATATTATCAAGTTATAGAAAATGAAATATATCCCTGCAGTAATTAATGACAATTTTATTTCTCTTTTCATGCCATTTCATTGTTTTGCTTATTTAAAATAGTTACGCCGGGACTGGGATTTGAACCCAGACACCCAAAAAGGGTCAGGCTTTCCAGGCCTGTGCAATACCAAATTATGCGATCCCGGCACGAATAGATTAGGTAAAATTTTATTTAAAAGTCTTTTTACATAGAATAATAAGCTTTCTTCATCAATAAAGCATCCTTTTCAAGATTAGGAGATTCACAAATAATTACACCCTTGCATTTGAATTCCTTCAAGGTTTTCATCAAATCCTTGTAATTCATGTCAGAATCCTTCAGAACCAAATGATTTTTTTCTCCTTTTTCTCCATAATTTATTCCAGACATGTGTATATGCATATTTTCTAGGGCCTTTTTTCCAAGTGCTTTTTCATATTTTGTTAAAATTTCGTGAAATTCTTCCTTTGTATTGTTTTTTCCATTAGTCCTAGCATGCAAATGAGCAAAGTCTATGCAAGGAAGAACACCTTCAACATCTTTGGATATCTTAAGGCATTCTTCAAATGAGCCTATCTGAGAAACTTTCCCTGTTGTTTCAGGCCTTACCCAAATTTTAATGTTTTCATCTTTCAAGGAATTCATAACATATTTTATTTCTTTCCTGAACATTTCATATGCCTGCTCATTTGTTGATTTCATATAATAACCAGGATGAAAACAAACTGAATACCCGCCACATAAATAAGCTATCTTTGCTGCCTGTATAATTCTTGACTTAGAAGCCCCTATTTTTTGCTTTTCAGTAGAATTTAGATTAATATAATAAGAAGCATGGGCTGTTAGCACTACCTTTTGCTTTTCAGCAGTTTCATTCACTTTTTCTGCATTATCTTTTTTTATAAAAACTGAATGAACAAATTCCAATTCCATTGCTTCCAAGCCCAAAGAATTAACTTGTTTTATTCCTTCATGAATGTCTGGATTTTTAGTTGATATTGGAATTCCTCCAGTTCCAAACAATAAGGATTTCATAGAAATATTAGGGATAAATTATTTATAAATTTGTTCTTTTCAGACATTATTTATTATTCATTTTTGCCATATTCCTTTTGCATATAACTAATTGCAACCCTAATATGATCTTTTGTTGGAGAAGGAGAATAACCAATTCCTCCGCTACTAACCTCTTCCTCTAAATCCGAATGTCCCTGTTCTTTGTAAGGGCTTGTTATTTTATCAGTATCTCTCATAATCCAAAACAAATCCAAAACCTCCTTCTTTTTGTAAGAAATTATCACTCCCTCAGAATCCTTCAAAAGATCAGTTAGTTTTTCCGTAAGAGAATCATACTCAGCATCATAGGTTGAGTTTTTACCATAAATTGAACCTATGCTAGTTTTATGAACATGATTATTATTTAAGCTATAATTTAATTTATCATCAGCCTCTCCAAAGTTATTTGGCTCTAAAAGCTTTAATAAAATTAGAGCTGGATAAAAAAACCACCTATTTTTTATAATTTTCTTCATAAGACTTTTAATTATTGAATTTCCTTTTATATTTAACTACATAACTTTTTTTATTTTTTGTCAAAGAAAAGCATAAATTTGTTAATTAGTAAAAAAAATTGACAAAAAAGTGTATTTTAATGCATCCAGTCTGTCTTTATTTTAGAACCAGTCAGGTATTGGTATATAGAAAGTGCTGCCTTTGCCCCCTCACCTGCAGATATGATAGACTGCTTGAATGGAACTGAAGAGCAGTCCCCTGCTGCATAAATTCCTTTTACAGAAGATTCATTTCTTTCATTTATTATTATTTCATTGCTCTCATTTAACTGGACTAAATCCTTCACAAAAGAAATATCATTTTGAAAACCAATATTTATTATTATATTATCTATTTTTATTTCTTCATTATTTTCCAGCAAAACAGATTCTAATTTATTTTTTCCATTAAACTCCTTAACATTTGAATTTATGAATTTACAGAAAGAACTTGCTTCATTAACCAATGCTTCATCAGCCTTGAATTCTGACCTGTGAATAATTATTATTTCCTTTGCTGTATTTTTCAATTCCCTTGCTGATGTGAATGCAGAATTTCCTGCTCCTATAATTGCAACTCTCCTATTTTTATAAGAATCATAATTTCTTACATTGTAATCTATTCCATTTCCAATGAATTTATCCTCATTCTTTACATTCAATATTCTCGGGGATTTTCCAAAGGCAAACAATATTATTTTTGTCCTGTAATTATTTACAATGAAATAATCCTTTTCTTTTTTTATCTCGTTTACTTTTTCATATGAGAATTCTGCCCCAAGCTCCTCTGCCTGCTCCTTGCATATCAAAGGTATCTTGTATCCTTCTATTTTCTTGTATCCAGGATAATTTTCAATGTATTCGGGAATATTTGTCCTTCCACCTATATCCAAAGTTATTATCAAAGTAGAAATATTCTTTCTTCTCAGATAAATGGATGATGATAGTCCTGCTATTCCTCCTCCAATTATAATGCAATCATAAGATTTCATATTCAACTAAATAATTTTCACAAGTTTCGTCTGTGTTTATCAGATTTATTTCACTTTTTACTCCCTTATCATTGAAATCATGCATCAGATCCTCAAAATAATCATTCAGGCAGTAGCTCCTGCACAATAATTCCCCCGAGAATTTTATTTTAATTATGTTGCTTTTTATATTTACTAAAGATGCATTTACTTCCTTTGATTTATGCCTGTTGAATTCATTTATTGCTTTCATTACCTGTTCTTTCATTTTATTCTCCTGTATCTTGGTATAAAATTTCTTATCTTATTATCCCTGAAATAACCAACACCATAAAAATCATCCTTATTTTTTATCAGTTTATATCCAATTGAGTTGTCATCTGTTTCCAAATCCAATCCATTTAGCCATTCCTTTAAATCCTTGTCAGGCATTTTATAAATGTTTTTGGTTGCCATTTTTCCTATTATCTGCGAGCCTTCTATACTCAATCTAAAATCTTTTGAAATATTAATAAAATATAATCCTAATTGGTTTATTCTCAGGTTTGTTGTTATTTTTTTATAATCTTTGTTTATGAGATAAATTTTATTTTTTGCATCCTTTACAAAAGAATAATTTAACTTTAATTCCTTTATCCCGTAATATTCCTTTAATTCCGTTACTATTTCCTTTACTTGCTTTTTTGAGATTTCATTCATAAAATTATAGAAATTCTGGGTTATATAAAATTAATTAGAATTACTTCCGGGAAATAATCTTGATATTAGTCCTTGTTTTGGAATTGTTGGCCCTTCACCAATCCCTGTTCTTCCCTTTCTAAACCTAATATAATTATTTGTCATTACCTCCATGGGAATTCCTGCGTTTGTAAAATCATTAAGTTCTACATCTGTACCCTTACTCATTGTTTTGAATAATTTATGAACTCTTTTGTTTACATAACCTTCCTCTTTAAGATATGAATAAAAAGAATACCAAAAAGGATCTAAATCTCTTTTTGGAACAAATATATATTTTTCTAATAACATTATAATTTACCTGATAATCCTTCCTTTTTTGCTTTGTTTGCTTCTTTTTCCAAATCAACACCCAACTCTTTTAGAGCTTTTATATGAGCCTGTATTAGCTGATCAACTATTGTTATCATCTTAACCAATTCCTGCCTTTCTTTAGCAAGAGTTGTTAATGCTCCTTTGTGAAATCCTATTTGTTCTGTTGTCATTTTATTACAATTTTAATTACTATAAAGTAAATACAGTTATTTATAAAGTTTTCGATTAACAAAATTTATAATATCTTCAAACATTTAAATATTATGAGAGATTTGATTTTCAAGCATGTACTGCAGGCTTCTGTGAAATATGACAATATCAATGTAAATTCGATAGTTGGCAAGATAATTGCTGAAAAACCGGAATACAAGAATTTCATTCAGGACTTGATAAAACAAACACAGGAAATAATAGAAGAGGTAAATAAATTAAGTATTGAAGAAAGACAGAAACATCTTGAAAGATTTTCTCAATTTGTAAAAAAAGAAGTGAAAAAAGAGTATGAATTGTCAAATGTAAAGGGAAAAGTTGTAATGAGATTTGCCCCCAATCCAAGCGGTGCAATGTCAATAGGCCACTCAAGACAGGCCATATGGAATGATTTTTTTGTGAAAAAATACAAAGGAACCTTCATTCTTAGGTTTGATGATACAGACCCAAAAATAAAATTTCCTGAAAAGAAATTTTATGAATGGTATAAAGAAGATATGGAGTATCTTAACATTAAAATTGACAAAACAGTAAGACAAAGTTCAAGATTAAACATTTACTACAAGTATGCTGAAGAATTAATAAACAGAGAAAAAGCATATGTCTGCACCTGCAAGGAATTCAATAAAAACTGCCCTTGCAGAAAACTTGATTATGAAAGAAATCTGAAAAGATGGAAAGACATGTTTCACAAATATAAGGAAGGCGAGGCTGTATTGAGAATAAAGACAGACATCAATCATCCAAATCCTGCAATAAGAGACTGGATAGCTTTCAGAATTGTAAACAAGCCAAAACACCCTTATTCAAAAAACAAGGTGTGGCCTTTGTTGAATTTTGCATCTGCAATTGATGATCATGATTTGAAAGTCACCCATATATTAAGAGGCATTGATTTGAAAAGCTCTGTTGAAAGGCAAAATTATATCTATGAATATTTTGAATGGAAATATCCTGAAACAATTTATACTGGAAAATTATTCTTCAAGGACATAAAATCAAAGAGTGAAATCAAAGAATTGATTAAACAGAAAAAAATTGATGGATGGGATGATGTAAGATTGGGAACCATAGGAGCATTGTACAGAAGAGGAATAAAAGCAGAAGCAATCAGGAAGTTTATTTTAGGTCTTGGAATAAATCGAAATGACATCAAGGTGGATATTAATAAATTATATGCATTCAACAAAGAAATAATTGACAAGGAAGCAAACAGATATTTCGTTGTTTTCAATCCAAGCAAAATAAAAATACAGGGATTTAAACCAATCAAAGTAAAAGTTCCCCTGCATCCAGATAAAAAAACAGGCAGCAGAGAATTTACATGCAAAAATGAATTCTATGTTCAGGACAAGATATACAAAGAAGAATTGTACAGATTCATGCACTTGTTTAATTTCAAAGATGGCAGATTTACAAGCAAGGATTTGGATAAAGGAGCTAAGCTAATACACTGGCTTCCTGTTTCAAAGAATTTGGTCAATGTTGAGGTGATAATGGATGATAATTCTGTAATTAAAGGATTGGGAGAAAACAATCTAAGAAAAGTCAAGGTTGATGAAATAATCCAGATGGAGAGAAACTTCTTTGCAAGACTTGAGGAAAAAAGAAAAGATAAATTTATATTTATTTATTCTCACCGTTGATTTATGGCTAAATATAAAATAATATATGACAGGGAAGCATGCATTGGGGCACTTGGATGCATTGGAGTAAGTGAAGATTTATGGATTCTTAGGGAAGATGGAAAGGTTGATTTGAAAGGCGCTATTTTTAATAAGAAAACCCAAAAATGGGAATTAATAATCTATGATGAGGACATTGCATTCGCTTCTGAGGATTCCTGTCCAGTTCAGGCCATTAAGATTGAGAAGATTGAAGATTAAGTAAATTTTATAAATATAATATTATAAGATTAATAGAGAGGTTCTTTATGCAAAACCAGATTTTCAGTATGAATAGAGAAATGTTTGATAAATCAAACGAAGAGCGAAATATTTACAGGGCTCCCGAAGGGTTGAATGAAGAATTAATAAAACAGATTTCAAAGGACAAGAATGAGCCTGAATGGATGCTTAATCTAAGATTAAAAGCGTTAGAATTATTCAATCAAACACCTTTGCCTAACTGGGGTCCGAATTTAAAGAATTTGGATTTAAGCAAAATTAGCTTCTATGTTAAACCAGACTCAGTAAAGAATTCAAAGAACTGGAATGAAGTTCCTGAAGACATCAAGAAAACATTTGAAAGATTAGGGATTCCTGAAGCTGAAAGGAAAGCTCTCAGTGGAGTTGGTGCTCAGTATGATTCTGAAGTTGTTTATCATAATCTAAAAAAAGAATGGGAAGACAAGGGAGTAATATTTGAAGACTGCGATGTTGCATTGCAGAAATATCCTGAATTATTCAAAGAACACTTCATGAATAAATGCATTCCAATCAATGATCATAAGTTCATAATGCTTCATGCTGCAGTATGGAGCGGAGGAACTTTCATTTATATTCCAAAAAATGTTAAAGTTGATATTCCATTGCAGGCATATTTCAGAATGAATTCAAAGAAGATGGGGCAGTTTGAACATACATTGATAATTGCTGACGAAGGATCTGAAATACATTATATTGAAGGATGCAGTGCACCAATTTATAGTGATAATTCTATACATGCAGGATGCGTTGAAATTTATGTAAAGAAAAATGCAAGAGTAAGATACTCAAGCATTGAGAACTGGTCAAAGAACACTTACAATCTGAATACAAAAAGGGCAATAGTTGAAGAAAATGGAATTGTTGAATGGATTTCTGGAAATATGGGAAGCGGAATTACCATGTTATATCCATGTTCTGTATTAAAGGGAAGAAATTCCAAGGCAGATCACATAAGCATTGCTTTTGCAGGCAAAGGACAAAATCAGGATACTGGAGCAAAAGTGTTTCATTTGTCCGAGAATACAAATTCAAACATTCAGTCAAAGAGCATAAGCATTGATGGGGGAATCACAAGCTACAGGGGATTAGTCAAGATAAACAAAGGATGCAGAAATTCAAAGTCAAGTGTTGAATGCGATGCACTAATGATTGACAACAAATCTGTAAGCAATACTTATCCATTTATTGATGTAAAAGAAAAAGATGTTGATGTTGCTCATGAAGCTACTGTTGGAAAAATAAATGATGAGCAGATATTTTATCTTATGTCTAGGGGATTGAGTGAAGAACAGGCAAAGCAGATTGTAGTTTCTGGCTTCATTGAACCAATTATAAAACAACTGCCGTTGGAGTATGCTGCTGAGTTGAATAAATTAATTGAGCTTGAGATGGAGGGCTCTTTGGGATGAAATTTGAAAATTTAAATGAAAATTATCTGAAAAGAATATTCAAAGATGAACCTGAATGGTTTGTTTCAGACAGATTAAAATCCCTTAAATTATTCAATCAGGCAAAAGAAGATTCTTTCAGATATGGCTCTACAATGAAGACGGATGTCTCTGACATAAAAATTTCTGATTATGAATCAAAAATAAATCTCGTCTTAAAAAACAATGATAGCAGAATAATAATAAAGGATTTCAAGAAGGCATTAACCGAAGATGATGAATTAATAAGAAAATTTTTCATGAAGGAAATAAAAACAAGAATGGAATTACTGCATAAGGCAATTGTTCAGGAAGGATTATTGATTTACATTCCAAAAAATGTCAAGGTAAAAGAGGACATTACCATAGATTATGAGTTTTTAACAAACAGCTTTGATTATTTGTTGGTCATTGCAGAAGAAAACAGCGAATTAAATATTATTGAAAGATTAAGAAGCAAGGAAATATTTAGAAGCAATGTGGTTGAGATATACGCAGGAAGAAATTCAAAAGTTAATTTTTATTCAATCCAGGATATGGACAATAATTGCATCAATTTCAGCGTAAAAAGATCGTTTGCTGGAAAAGATAGCGAATGCAACTTTTATAATTTTGATTTTGGCTCAAAGCTGAACTATTCTGACACATATTCCGAGCTTGTTGAAGAAGGTTCATGTTCAAAAATAAAGGGAATATATTTCGGAAATGAAAAACAACATTTTAATCTTGCATCAAGCACACACCATAAATCACGAAATACAAACTCTGACATATTTACAAGAGGAATTTTAGATGACAACTCAAACATAATTTACAGGGGGTTAGTAAAAATATATGAAAATGCAGAAAATTCAAACGGCTATCAAAAAGAAGATGCATTAATATTAAGCGAGAATGCAAAAGCTGACTCAATCCCAAACCTAGAAATAAATAACCATGATGTTAAATGCAGCCATAGCTCGTCAATAAGCCACCTTGACAAAGATAAGCTGTTTTATCTGATGTCAAGAGGAATTGATTACAAAGAATGCACAAAAATCATGACTGAAGGTTTCCTTATGGAAGTCCTTAACAAAATTGACAAAGAAGAAATTAAAGAAGAAATTAAGCAGTTAATTAAAAGCAAGATAAAATGATTCTAAAAACAAAAAATCTTAATGTGAGCACCAAAGACAATTTAGATATTTTACACAATATCAATCTAAATGTAAATGAAGGTGAAGTTGTTGTAATAATGGGTCCTAATGGAAGCGGAAAATCAACGCTTGCAAATATTTTAATGGGAAATCCGAATTACAAGATTGATTCCGGAGAGATAATTTACAACAATGAAAAAATAAATGAATTAAGCCCTGATGAAAGAGCGAGAAAAGGGATATTCCTAAGCTTTCAGTATCCTGCAGAGATTTCAGGAGTTACAATCTCAAATTTTCTGAGAACTGCATTGAGTTCAATAAAAGGAGAGAAAATAAGCATAATCAGCTTCAAGAAGTTATTAAGAAAGAAAATGCAGATGTTAAAAATTGATGAGAAATTTGCTGACAGATATCTTAACGAAGGATTTTCCGGCGGGGAAAAGAAAAAAACAGAAATATTGCAGATGTTTGTCCTTGAACCAAAATTGTGCATTCTAGATGAAACTGATTCTGGACTTGATGTAGATTCATTAAAGATTGTTGGTGAAGGAGTAAATAAATTAAAAGATGGCAAAAGATCATTTTTGATAATAACACACTACAATAGAATCTTAGATTATATAAAACCCAACAGGGTTTATGTAATGAAAAAAGGAAAGGTTGTCAAAGAAGGTTCTAGTAAATTAGCATTCGAGCTTGAAAAAAAAGGCTATGAAGACATTGAATAAATTTAAAAATTATCAATTCATATAAATTATATGGATTACAAGAAGTTAAATCTGAAAGTTGGCCTGGAGATTCATCGCCAGATAAACAGCCATAAGTTATTCTGCAAATGCCCTTCAATATTATCAGATGGAAACCCTGACTTGATTGTCAAGAGAAAATTAAGGGCTGTTGAGTCTGAAATGGGAGAAAAGGACAGGGCTGCTATTTTTGAAATGCTGAAAGACAAAAAAGGAGTCTATGAATTCTTCAATGAAAGCGCATGCCTGATTGAACTTGATGAGGAACCAATCCTTGGAATCAATGAAGAAGCACTTAAAGCAGTTCTTACTGTTGCTAAAATGCTGAATTGTGAAATATTTGAGGAAATTATCATGATGAGGAAACAAGTTCTTGATTACAGCAATACAACTGGATTTCAGAGAACAGGTCTTGTTGCAAGGAATGGCTATGTTAAAGTTAATGGAAATAAAATTAGAATTGAATCAATTTGCATTGAAGAAGATTCTGCAAGAAAAATTAAAATAAATGAGAAAGAAGCAATTTACAGACTGGACAGATTGGGAATTCCATTAATTGAAATCACAACTTCCCCTGACATGAATGATGCCGAAGAGGTAAAGGAAGTTGCATCTTATCTTGGAATGATATTAAAATCAACCGGAAAATTCAAGTCTGGATTGGGAACAATAAGACAGGACATTAACATTTCCATAAAGAATGGAAAAAGGGTTGAAATCAAGGGAGTTCAGGATTTGAGGAATATTCCAAAAATAATAGAAAATGAAATTGAAAGGCAATTAAAGGAAAAAGCAAATGAAGAAGTAAGAGTTGTTAATTCAGAATTAAAAACTGATTTTCTAAGGCCAATGCCTGGTGCTGCAAGAATGTATGTTGAAACAGACATAGATGAAATAAATACAAGTTCATTATTAAATGAAGTAAAAATTCCAAGATTGATAAAAGATGAAGTTGATAATTTAGTTAAAAAAGGCTTAAGCGAAAATATCGCAAGAGAGATAGTGAATAAAGGGATTGATTTAGACAATTATAAACTGGATTCAAAATTAGTTGCTGATGTTCTGATTGAAAAGCCAAAGGAGATAAGAAAGAGATTCAAGATTGATGTTAAGGAAGAAAATCTTGAGAAAGTTCTGGATCTGCTAAAAAATAAAAAAATAAACAGGGATGTTATTACTGATGTTCTGATTGACATGGAAAATGACAAGTTTGAAATTTCCAATTACAAAAAAATAGATAATAAATTAATCGAGAATGAAGTCAGGAACTTAATGAAAAATAATTTAAGCGTCAAGGCAATGATGGGAATCCTGATGGGAAAATACAAAGGAAAAATTTCCGGTAAAGAATTAATGGAAATAATAAAAAAATATGAGAAGTAAATTTATCTTCTTCTCTTTGATTTCTTCTTTGCTGCTTTTCTGCTGTTCAATACCTTCTTTGCTTCTGCTTCCATAAATCTTTCCAGCTTGATTGACTCCGCCAAGACTTTTCTTGCCATTGGCTTTCCTTTTTTCTTTGCAGCCCTAGCAACAGCTTTAGCATACCTTACAAGCGTATTTATTTTTTTCATCCTCTTTTTTCCTCCCTTATAGATTTTATCAGATTAAAACCAATTATTACAGCTATTATTATTAAAACTATCGACAACAAAGGAATTCCAAAAATCAATGGCTTAAGTTCAGCCTGTATTATCAGCGCCGCACCAATCACCAAGCCAGCAAGTATTATTCCCGCCGCCATTCTGTTAATTGCTGTATCCAGATAAAATGTAAATTTCTTTATGTCCGTATCCTCCAAATCAATCTTTACTTTTCCCCTTTTCAGTATTTTCTTTATCTCATCAGGGAAGTTAACAAAATCTTTTCTGAACTTCCACATATTTTTCTTGAAAATTCCAAACAAATAATCAGGTGATTTTCTTTTTTCCTCAAGTTTATCAACGTATGGCTTGCATGTCTTTACAAAATTAAACTTTGGATCAAGCTCTTTTCCAAAACCCTCGACTGTTGCTGTCGCCTTTATCAGCAAAACAAAATTTGTTGGAAATTTCATCTTGTATCTTCTTGTCAAAGTTAAAATATCATACAATGCCGATGAAAAATTCATTTTTTTAAGGGAAGTATCATAATATTTTCCCAAATGAGATGACAAATCATCCTTGAACTGCTCAATATTTATATCCTCGTCAACTATCTGCAAATCAATAAGAGATTCTGCAAGCAAATCCCTGTCTCCATTTATCATTGAAACAAAAACATTCTCAAATTTATCCCTTAGCTCGCTTGAGATATGCCCCACTATTCCAAAATCCAGCAATGCTAACCTATGGTTTGGCATTACAAATACATTTCCCGGATGAGGATCAGCGTGGAAGGTTCCATACTCCATTGTTTGCTTTATGTAAGACTCAACTATCTGCTTTACATAGAATGGCCTGTTCTTTGCAACTTCAGTGATTTTCTTACCGTCAATAAATTCCATAGTAAGAACCCTCTTTGTTGTGTGATTCCAGTAAACCTTCGGGATTTTTATCTGGTCATCCTTGAAGTTATTATAAAAAATATCTATGTTCCTTGCCTCGCACAGATAATCAAGCTCGTTCTTTGTATAATCCTCAAATTCCTTCACTATCTGCATAAAATTATAATCCTTCAATTCAGGATAATGCTTTTCAAGCAATGATGCCAGATGATATAATAAAGAAATATCAGTCTCAAATACCTTGTCTATGTTTGGCCTCTGGACTTTTACGGCAACTATCTTTCCATTATTCAGCATTGCCTTGTGAACCTGCCCGACAGATGCTGCCGCCATTGGCTCCATGTCAAATTTCAGGAATAATTCTGATAATGGCTGTTCAAATTCATCCTCTATTATCTGTTTTACCTTTTCAAACTTGAATGGCTTAACTTCATCCTGCAGTTTAGAGAATTCCTGCGCATATTCCTTTGGAATCAAATCTGCCCTCAGGCTTAACAACTGCCCCAATTTTATGAAAGCCCCTGAAAGATCCTCCATTGCAAGCCTTAATCTAACTGGAATTTCTGATTTGGTCTTTACATATTTTGGTTGCTGAGTTACTGAAATATGCCTTTTTAACTTTAATTTATCTATGATGAGAAACAATTCCTGCTGAGCCAAAACAGTTGCAATCTGCCTTAGCCTCGAAGCCTCTTTTATTGTTGATATCAAAGACATAATCTAAAAATGATTTAAGAAGTTTATATATATTTTGATTTTAATCAAAATCATTAACTTCTTTAAGCAATTTACTTGATGATAAATCTTTAAGCGATGTCACATAACCTGCACTCGAACAATAGGGGCATTTCAAATTATTCCCTTTTGATGGATCATATCTGAATTTATACCTGCATCTTGAACAAAAATATTCTCCTTTTCCCAATGCAGAACTTTTTGTTTTCAGAATTGGTTTTACTTCAATTTTCACTTCAGGTCTTATTTCTTTTTTTATTTCTGCTTTATCCTGCATAGACTGTTTAAGTTTTCTTGGGACTGTTCTGTCCCTGCAGTCAGAGCACATCTTAATAACTGAATTTCCTTTCTGAGAATATCTTATATCCGAGGATATGACCATCCTCTTGCATTCATCACACATTATTTCTTTATTGTCTTTCATTTTTATTCATACCACCTGCTGCTATTTGATCTTTTTAAACCCATACTATGCAATCTTTCAACAATTGATAGTGGAATGCTTCTATCTAAATCTTGATCAACATAATAAAACCTTTGATTAGGACTAGATTTATTTGGATTTGATCCACCATTTGATCTTTGTGATAAATTAAAAGTTCTTTCCACAAGAGTATCAACGGCAAAAATAGTATATAAATCACGGGAAATGGGAATAATTCCAAAAAGCATAACAGAACCTTTTTGTACAATACTCATATAATGAATGGTGGTATCCTTTCCATCTGGAGTCTCACCAGTTCTTATAGCATACCTATCTCCCTTAACTCTATAACCATTTCTATTAACCCCATTTAAGGCATGAAATACATCATAAATTATCCTTTCCTCTTCCGTTGAAGCATTATAACCTGTTTTTTTTACCATAGTTATTTTTAATTATTGAATTTCCTTTTATATTTAACTACCTTACTTTTTTTATTTTTTGTCAAAAAAAAGCAAAAGTTTATTAATTAGTAAAAAAATATCAAGAAATAATGGTAAAATTTGATTTAGACTTGATATATTTACAGGCTGAAAATGCCAGAATGAGTCTAAAAGATTTATCCCACCATCTTAAGAAGAGTCCGCAGAGGTTAAAATACTCATTATCTATTTTGGATAAGGAAAGCATACTTACAAATCCTTTTTGCATATTTGATTATTCTTATTTTGGTTTGATATTGTTCAGGGTTTATTTCAAGGGTGGATATATTCATGATCATGAAAAGGAAATCATAATGAAAGAATTAAGCGGGAATTCTTTTGTGACTTCAATATATGAATTAACCGGAGAATTTGATTTTGTCGTTGAGTTTGCATCACCAAACCCATCAAAATTCAACAAAGAATTAAAAAGAATATCCTCGATAAATTCAACATTAAAAGATTACAAGATAATCCTCAATCTTGTCACGTATATTTATCCAAGAAATTATATTTCAAAAAATCAGGATTTGAGATTACTTAACATGGAGGGGATCATAGGAGGTGACAGGGAGAGGGAATTATTCAATAAAAATGAAAAAAATGTAATAAGAAATTTAATATTAGACCCAAGAACGAGGGTTACTGAACTTGCAAAAAAATCAGAGCTTAATGTAAAGACTGTAAAATCAATTGTCAGGAACTTAATGAAAAAAAATATTATAAGGGGATTCAAATACAACATAGACACCAATAAATTAGGGGTAAACAAATCAAGATTATTTTTAAAATTGCATAATCTAAGCCTGGACAGGGAATCAGAGTTAAACAAATACATGCTTAACACAAAAGAAATTGTTCAGGTAAACAAAACCGTCGGTGACTGGGATATGGAAGTTGACATTGAATCATTTGACAAGGGAAAAATAAGGTATATCACAATGCAGATAAGGGAATTGTTTGTTGACCTGATTGAAAGATTTAATATTATTGAGTTCTATAAATATTACAAAAGATCCTATCTGCCTTCTTACCTGTTCAAAGAAGGAGAAGACTTTCAGGACAAAATTATTATAATTGACTTGAAAAAATAAATATTCATAAATTGGAATTAATTGGTGTTCAAGCGAGGTGAGAAGAGTTTAGAATTACCCCCATTGTTTTTTATATTTTAATTTTAATGCTAAAATTAGAATTATTGCACAAGAAGCAAAATTTAATCCTGTAACAATCTCCAACAGTAAATCGGAGATTACTAAAAGTGCATAAAAAAAAGTAATACAACTACAAAATGTCCAAATGACATAAGAATGAATATTTGCACTTGCTATCTTTTTTATTAAATCTCTTATTGTTGGAATGTATCCTATCGTTGCAATAATTCCTGTGCTTGCATAAAGAAATGCTATAATTGTTAATATAATCTCCATAATAATCTATTAAAATTGAGATAAATATAAATCTTGTGGTAATTCTAAATTGCAAATAAATGTATTATACATTCTGACATTGTGAGACTCGGGGAAATTTGGAACAAATTTCACTCCTGACTAACTCGGAGCGTAGCGGAGACCAAGGGTTAGTGCAACGGTCGGCGAAGCCGAAACCCGAAGAGTTGAAAAAGAACTCGTTACATTTATATATTTCAAGTAACTTCATTTATCCATGGCGCTAAAAAATTTGCAAGACGAAGTAGACAAATGGACTTCCCAATTCAAGCCACAATATTGGCAACCTCATGAAATTCTCGCGCGACTAATGGAAGAAACCGGAGAATTAGCGAGAGAAGTAAATCATTTATATGGTCCTAAAAAGAAAAAAGATTCTGAAGATAAGCGAGAATTGGGAGATGAAATTGCAGATGTTGTTTTTACATTGTGCTGTCTTGCAAATTCTAAAGGAATCAATTTAGATGAGTCGTGGAAACGAGTCATGGATAAATGCTATAAGAGAGATAACGACAGATACGAAAAAAAGTAGAGTTCTTTTTCAATTGAATATAACAATGTTAGTTTCCTTTTTGTGAGTTTATATTGAAGATAATAAATGAGCAAAAAGTTACCGAAGGTGAAGTTTTGGTTTACGCCGACCAAAAAGTTTATATATTATAACAAGTTATATACTCGCTATGGCAACAACAATACAAGTAAGTGAAAATCTTT
>JAGVZC010000003.1 GCA_018302885.1 Candidatus Woesearchaeota archaeon | reverse complement strand
ATTTAAAATAAAGAATTTCAAAAAAATACAATTTAATAATCCAGTACTTATAGAAGGATTACCTGGAATAGGCAATGTTGGAAAAATAACTTTAGATTATTTGGTTGATAGCCTAAAAGCTGAGGTTTTTTTAGAAATTTATTCTGATAGCTTTCCAAATTCTGTTTTTGTTAATGAAAAAAATCTGATAGATCTGCCAAAGATCAGCCTTTTCTATAAAAAATTCAAGAGCAAGGAATTTATCTTTATGGGGGGAGATGTTCAGCCAGTTAATGAACTTGGAAGTTATGAATTATGCAACGAGGTTTTGAAATTATTCAAGAAATTCAGGGGCAAAGAGATAATCACTTTAGGAGGAATAGGCATGCCAAGAATTCCAAACAGCCCAAAAATTTATGCCACTGGAAATTCAAAAGAAATTATGAATTCATTTAATAATAAATATTCGGGACTGTTGGACCTATAATTGGGGTTACTGGTTTGCTTATTGGGTTATCCAAGGAATATGAAATGCATGCCATCTGCTTGTTGGCTCAAACTTTCGGACATCCAAATTATTTGGGCATCAAAGGTGCCAGAGAATTATTGAAGGTATTGGATGACAAGTTTAAATTCAACATAGATTTTAAATCATTAAATGATGAAATAAAAGACATTGAAAAAGAAATTAAAAACAAAACACAGGAGATGACAAGACCAACAAAATTAAAACCAGAACAGGAAGTAAGTTATATTGGTTAAAATTCATTTAAGAATTTCTGCGGTTTATCCTCTGTTATTTCCCCATAAACACCATCATAACCTGGCTTGATATTTAAATTCTGATTTCTATTTTTTATAATTAAATCCACTAATTTATCTTCGATGATTTTCCTTAATTTTTCCTCTTCAACATTCAGCATTATGTTAAGCTCTGATTCGAACTGATTTATTAATTTATTATAAGTTTCCCAAACTTTCTTTGATGTTAATTGTGATAATTTATAGTTGTAAGCTATTATTTCATGCAAAGGTATTAATTTCTTGAATGTTCTTGCATTTTTTGGCTTGTAACCCTCTGGCCTGTCTGCCAATTCCTCTATTCTGTCTGCCACGCCTATAGTCAATGGTTTTTTACATATAGGATTACAATTCCTGTGTCCCGTATAATGATATTTTCCATAATTTGGATCAACCTCTATTGTTGAATTTAACCCCTCTCCTGTCCTTATTGCATTTATTATTTCCTTATATTTTAATTTTGTATTGAATAATGTTGCTTCCCTTCCCAATCTCCAGGGCCAGAATGAATGTGCATCTGAAAAGGAAACTAAATTAATATTATCCAACTGAGATAATCTCCAGTTCATTTCAGGATCGCTTGATAATCCAGTTTCTATTGCATGAATATATTTTGATTTTTCCTGAAAGCATTCTTTTATTGAATCAAAACCAGATTTGGATCCAAATATTGAGAACCATGGAGTCCATGCATGTGCAGGAATAATTTCAATATCATTTGATATCCCCCTTACCATATCAATTAATTCTATAGAAGTAAAACCAAAAATTGGTCTTCCATCATAATCCAACCTTCCTTTTTTTCCCAATGCTTCAGTTATCTGATCAGTAACTTCTTTGTTTGGAGAGAATATCAAATTATGAATTCTTCTTCCCTTTCCCCCCTGTTTGTACATCAATGATATTTCAGTACCCCATAAGAAAGGAAACTTGTTTTTTGTCCATAAAATTCCATTTTCATCCTCTGTTAATTTTTCATCCAATTCCTTTCTCCATAATGGGTGTGTAAAATCTGCCGTAGATAATAAATTTATACCCTTTATTCTTGCGTATTTCTCAAGATTTTCTATATTTGTTTGTTTAGAACAAGCTTGTGCATACCTTGAATGTATCTGCAAATCCGCTGTTATCATATTAAAATAAAATGAAAGAGAAATTTAAAAAGATTATTTCTCAAAAATGGTTATATCCTTTGATGTTGTGTCCGTATACATATAACTCAATGTTATCCTCAAGTTATCAACATATGTGCCATCAGCTTCCATCCAACAACTTATTATTTCCTCATTGTTATCAAGCTCTATCACTCCCCTGTCTGATTCCTCCCCTGATCTGAATGAACAAACCACATTTGTTGGATTTATTACTTCAAATAGCATTTTATCCTTATTTCTTGCTTCTATCTGATAGTCACTTAAATCTTCACACACCATATCATTAGAGTAAACATTTCCCGTTCCTTTATTTTCTACTTTTACATCAAATCTTACCTGGCCGCTCCCCCTTGTTTTTTCGGTTATTGAAGTTACCTGTATTGGTGCACTTGATATTGTGTTATCAACTACTTTTTCTCCTTCTATATTACAGACAGATTCTCCAGCTTCCTGTGATGTTGCTGATTTTATACATACAGGCACATCTGTTTTTGTCTGGTATGGATAACATACACGAGCCCTTATTATGAAATCCCCTGAATTAATTATTTCCCCATCATATCTTAAGTTTCCAAAGTCTATCTCCCTTTCTCCACCTTCCAAATTAAATTCACCCTTTCCCCTTAGAATTCCATTTGTTCCCTTATATCCTTCAGGAATATTGAATGTTTCCAGATTAATTCCATATATCTCTGCTTTTGCTTTTCCAGAGACAATATCATATTCCCCTGAATTCTTTAATGTAACAATTGCAGGAATTTCCTCTCCCTGATCAAACTGGTCTGTAGGTGAGCTTTTTTTGAATTCTATTGACACCCCTTCAACCCCCCCATAGAAAGAACCCTTAAGAGTTCCATCATCCTCTTCCTTTGAACAGCTAGACAAAGCTACAAGAAACATAAGAAAAGCAATTATAACATATTTTTTCATAATTCATCACCCTCTTTTAAAATTTTTATTTGTTTTGACTTTGATGTTTCATAAATATAATTTAATGTAACTTTTAATGGATTTACCTCAATGTCATTTACATTTAATGGTATTTCACAATTAATAACATTTTCGGTGTTTTTCTTGAAGTCTAATTTATCCAGATTTCTGCATGTTAAGGGACCATAACCTTCATATTCTGCGCTTATCATGAAACTATTTGACTCTCCTTCAGCCATTTTTCTCAAATGAATCCCCAAGCCAAGCTTTATTTCGTCCCCTCTTTGCGGAATTAAAGTCTTGTCTATGCTTGCCACAGTTATTGGTGCTGGCTTTAATCCTGTTGATGAAGGGGATATTGTTTCTTTTGTTTTACAAATGCTTTCATCCCCAATGCTTGGTTTGATGCATATCTGAGGAGTTAATTCTATTGAACAGGAATATTCTGCCTTTGCAATTATGCTTGATGATAAATCTCCAGACACAGATTCATAAACATTATCTGGGAAGTAAATATTCTGGGAATCTATATTTGTTCCTTCTTTTTTTCTTAAACTAAATGCCTGACAATCATCCTGGATGCCGCTTATTGATTCCGCTAGTGTATCCCTTACACAAATTTCCCCCTGAATCTCACATTCTGCCCTATTTTCTAATTTTAATCCTATATCAAATACTTCATTCTCCCTTAATTCGTCCCTTGGTTGAAATTCCAAAAAAGTTATATGCAAGCCATCCGGAGTTCCTTTTCCCTGCTGTGGCCCTCCAGTAGAACAAGCTGTTAAAAATACAAGTAAAATTGCCAATATAATTATTTTTTTATTCATTTTATATTTGTGAAGTGAACAGTATCTTGTTTTTCATCATTAAATTTATATTTCATCTTGGTTCTTATAAATGTTTGTTCTATTTCGTCTGGGGGATTATTTATTGTAAATTCTATACTTCCAGTTATTCCTCCTCTTCTCCAGCAATCTTCATCAATCCAACTTGTTATTGAACTTTCTTCAGATTCGCATATATCATTTAATTCTTCTATTATTGAGTTTGATGCTCTGTATACATCAAAGTTTCCATCTCTTTCAACATATTCAAATTCTTCTGATTCTAGATTTATTTCATCGGGAATTAATATACTCCATTCTTCCACACCCTCAACATTTCCCGGCCATTGGATATTATCATCAAATTTTATTTCTATTGTATAATGGCTTCCTTCCCCAAATGGACCAGCTTCAGTATATGGTTGAGTGTAAGTTCCTCTTAAAGCCAGATTTACTGGACCTTGTGTGTAAACCGAGTTAGTGGTTCCATCTTCTTTGTTTAAATTAGAATCTTGGATATTTTCAAAAACATCTTCATTATTTTGTATTATCCAATCCAATTCATTCTTTCCAAGAATATAAATTGGAATATACGCTTCTGTTATAAAATCATAAGAAGCCCTTAATTTTATTTTTTTAGAATCCTGGACCTTACTTGTGTCTATCTCAAATAAATTTTTATCAAACTTGCAATGTATTGTAAATAATTCTTTTCTGTTAGGATATATTGTAAGAATATTATTTTCATTTACTACTTCTCCAAGCTTATTGTCTTCAGTCAAACAGGAAAATTCTACCTGCATATAATCTGATGCCACAGCATAACCTTCTGCTATTGCCTCGACATAATCAAAATCTTCTGTTTCTAATAAATCCTTTTTTATATTAAATCTGGTTATTTTTACCCCGAGATCTTTTTTTACCGAACTTTCATCTATGGTTGATTTCCATGCTCCACTTCCCCCCTGAAGTATTTCTATTTGCTTTTCACTGCTGAATGCTGCTTCACCATATCCAAACATTTTTTTTAGCGTATTTCCAAAGCCAGTATTTGATAGGGGATCTATTATTGCATTATAATAATAATCTACAATAGGCGGTTTTTCTCCTAAAGGATTTAACCAACTTATTATAAGAACCAACAAACTTAACCCTATGAAGAAAACAACTGCCCAAACTATTATAAGAAAGAAAATCTTGATAATCTGAGAAGGAAGTCTTGCTATATCCCACCCTTTTTTTTCAATACCTTCAGCCATAAATCTACCTCTTTTTATTCAAGAGTTATTTTTAACAAGTCAATGTTAAACTCTTTTAATGGAATTATTTTTATGAAATTATTTCCTTCCTTTACCAGCCTTGAAATATCCCTTTCATAATCAATGTCTTCAGTGTCCAATGAAAATTCCTTTCCATTAACACTTATTGTTGCTTCTTTTTTGTTGTCGTCATTGAATTCCATCAATAAAATAGCTTCTCTATCCTCAGAAAGAATATCATCAAATTCATCCTCAGTTATTGAGAACTTATAATTTACTGAACCTTCATAATCTGTTTTTATTTCAACTTTTAAATCACTAAATACAAAGTCACCTTTGTCTATTTGAAACATTAAGGTATTAACCCCTGTTACAAAATCTTCATTTTTAATGTCCATCCTTCTTTCTGCCGTTGTACATGAAATAACCTCATTCTTTATTTCTTCATTGTTAATAAATATCCTTAATCTTGCTCCTGTTTCCGGATCATTACAATACAAGAAAAATCTCAATTCAGCGTTCCCTGTTTCCTGATCACTTAAAATAAAATCCCTTGATTCCCTTGTATTTGTTAATTCATAATTTTCCCTTATTTTTATTCCAGACAAAGCATAACTATTCTTTCCGAATAAATTTACCCCGGGAGAAGATACAGAGAATTTTAATTTATTTGTTTCCTGAAGCAAATCCTTTGGAAGAACAATATTTGTCAAACCATAAGTCTTTGTATCATAAATAATTATTTCATTTAATTCTATTATAAGATTTCCCTTGCCTTCATTTGCTATTAAAACCAAATTTAACTTATCCAGATTTTCCAAGTCTTTTGTGTCAAACATAAGATTTCTCTCTGTTTCAGAGAATAATGATTTCTCAAGATATAAGGAAGATGCCAAATCCGTGACTTTAGGCTCCTCTTTTGAATAAAGATTTATTGAATCTATTTTATGAATTATTGCATCCTCATTTGAAATTTTCAGCTGACCAGGGGATTGTTCCAATATATTCACCCTTTCTGTTTCCTCTGCATTCACTCCATTTTTAGTAAGATTCTCTTGAAGCAATTTTTCTCTATCTTCTGGAGGAATCAATAAAATATACAATGCCAAAAATAATGCCAGTAAGAAAATAAAAACTGCTACGTTTGAACCTGCCTGAGGTGAAACTTGTGCTCTTTTCATAAGAAAAATATGTAGAGATAATATTTAAATGTTTTTATAAGAACCTGTCTATATCCTGCTTTTTCCAACCTGCATTAATGAGACTATTTTTTATATCCTGCCTTTTCATTCCTTCTGCCTTTGATTGCTCTATAAACTGCTTTAATTTATTCATATTTGTCTGATCTAAATTGTAATTTGATATTTTTGGCTTTTTTAATTTTGATATTACAAATAAAGCAACCCCTGCTACTATCACTATTCCAAGGATTACCAGTAAAATTGTTAATAATAATGAAGATTTCTTCTTATCAGATAGTTTTGGATTTGAATTTTGCCTGTATTCATCTATGTTTGATATACCATCACCATCTATATCATCATCAGGTCCCTGCAACAGATTTCCAAACCAGTTATATTCCCATGAATCAGGAATTCCATCACCATCTGTGTCTGTTTCATCTGTTCCAGAACCACTTCCATAAAAATCTTCATCTCCAGCATTTGTACACCCAGAATCTGCAAAATCTGTCAATCCATCACAATCATTGTCAACGCCATCACTGCAAAATTCTATTCCTCCAGGGAATATTGTTGGATCACTATCATCACAATCATCTTCCTCACAATAACCATCACTATCATCATCTGTACAATCTGTTCCTTCATCTATTCCCCGTATATTTATTGATTTGCTTATTGAATTACATAATCCATTTTCATCCCTTGATTTATATGCCTTTACATATAATCTATAATTGCTTTCTAAATTTTCCGGAATTGTTAAACTTAAATAAAATATTTCGGGACCACCAATATATGTCATATCCTGCATCTCTGAAGTCTGGCTTGATACTATTGTTTCCCACGTTGATGTATCAACCAATTCGGCCTTTGCTGTAATATCTATATCTGGATGTTCTCCCTGTTCATTTACATAACTATGCTCTACACTTAATTCTATATCAATTATTCCCCCAGCTTCAAATTCTTCATTATCTGCCAGACTATCTATCCTCAATGTATTGAACATCTCTGGATTTACATTTCCATTTTCGCATATGCTGAATTCTGCTATATTTATTGTTGCAGGTGCTGTTTGTGAAGGATAACCATTACATTTGTCAATTGCTGAACACATTATTTGTTTTTCCCCTATGCTTCCAACACCGCAATTTCTGAATTTAATGAACCCTTCTTCAGATATTCTGTCTTCACACTGCATGTCTGTTCCATCCATTGTCAAATTCAGACAACTTTTCACATATCCTCCATTTATACTTGGATTTATTGTGTAATGACAATTTACTGCCGGAATTTTTGTATGCTGATAATATTCATTGCCGGATATTTCTAGAATACCCAATACAATACCATTATTTCCATTACTGCAATCAATATCTAAATTATCTATTAAACCATCGCTATCCTCGTCTAATCCACCCTCACAAGCTGTTTCTTTTTTTATACCATTATTACATTTATATCCATTGAATTGTTCACCTTCACAATCTTCTATATCAGCACAGTCTATTAACTGATCACCATCATTATCAACACCATCGTTACAAATCTCTCCAGAGATTGTACTAAATGCCTTTGTATTGCTTTTTGTAGTGTGTTCTCCATCAGTCACAGAAACTGACCAATAATAAGTTGTGCCTTCTTCAAGGTTTAGTGTACAACTTTCACCGAAAGTATTAACACATTCTTCTTCTTCATTTATTAATACAGTAGAACGTAATGTAATAATTTGTGATGGACTGTTGTCTGCATCTTCACCATTCCATGTTAAAGTTACAGATGTTTGAACATTTGTTGCTCCATTTTCTGGAGATAGTAAAGTGATTGTTGGAGCATAATTATTTTGAATTTGAGTTGGCATCGCTTGAGATTCTGATGTAATTACACTTATACATTCTCCATTTAGGCATTGAAAATTATCACTACAAATTTCAGTTTCTACCCATTGGTTATTTTGACATGTTATAATGGTGGAAGAATCTTCACATTTTTTTTCTCCTTCATTACATAATCTTTCTGGAGGAGCTTCATTTCCAGTGCCGATGCTATCATCTAACTCTTCACCACTTATTCCTGTAGGTTCTTCTGGCGTTGCACTAATTTCCGGACCTTTAGCAACTTTTTCAGGATTAAACAATCCCTTGAAGAAATTTATTGTATTACCAAAGAAATCACCAACCTTATCAAATATTGAATAACCACTTAAGAAAGTATCAGCAGAAACAATTGGCAATACTATGAGCAATGCTATAACTAAAAAAACAACCACGCCTTTATTTTTCATAGATAAAATAGGATAAGAATTATATATAAAGTTTTTTATCTCAAGGCTTTATCAATATCTTTTTTATTCCAGCCTTTTGTTAACAGTGCCTGATTTATTTGATTCTTTGTAAACCCTTTTGATAGTGAACTTTGAATATATTCCTTTAATCTTGGATCAATATTTGCTTCTTTGATTCCCTTCTTTCCTTTTGATTTTGTCAAGAATCTGAATCCAAAAAATGCCAAGGCTGCTATTATTATAACTATTACAATTATCCATAACCACAACAAACTCCCTTCTTTTATTCTATCAGACTCATTTGTTGGGTCCGTGTTATCCCTATACTCATCTATGTTTGACACACCATCATTATCATAATCATCATTTGCTTCCTGGAATAAGTTTCCAAAATACTGCAATTCCCATGAATCAGGAATCCCATCATTATCAGAATCTGCACTTGTAGTTCCGCAATTTTCGTCAATCAAACCGTCACAATTATCATCCAAACCATTATTACATATATCTGAATCCCTTGCTCTTTTGCTTTGCAGACATTCTCCGTAAACCCCATTATTGCATACTTTAATTCCATCCGAGCAGATTCCCAATAGACCAGTATCACATGCTGTTGTATTTCCTTCTTCACATTCCTCTTCTAATAATTGACATGCTCCACTTACACATTCTTCATTTACATCACAATCATCATCAGTAATACATTCTGCCTCATCATCCTCAGGAACATTTATTTCTATATCAAATACCCTTTCCTGCTGACATATTGTATTTTCACTTCCAACCACATATGCTTTTGTATACAATGCATAGCTATTTGTGCTGAATGAAGGAATAATTAAATTAATATCAAATTCTTCTGATTCTAAAGTGTTTATTGTCTTTTGTGATGATTCTTCTTTTATTATATTCCCATTATTTAAATCAATCAATGCAGCCTTGACACCAATTGAATTTGGCTCTCCAAAATTTTCAACATCTGCAGTTATTTCTATTGTATCTCCAATTTCATAACTATCATCATTCAAGTCTGTCTGCAATATCAAATATGTCCCCTGATCTCCTTGTGAACAATAATTAAATTCTTTTACCTCTATTGTATCACTTAATTCTAAAGCGTAATCTTCTGTGTCAAATGCCTGCTGATTGCAATTTTCATTTATTGAGCATGAAATAATCTTTTCTTCCATTGCTTCCAAACCAACATCGCAATTTACAAATTTAGCATTATAATACCCTGATTTCGGAGCATATACCTTGTCTTCACATTCTAGATTTAAACCAATACATTCCAATGAATTTGTTATTATTTCCCTTGATACATCATCCTTTTCTTCATCCTGATCAAAGAAGTTGTATGAACAATCAACCATAACCTTTGCTCCTGCGTATGGCTTGTCATTTGAAACATCCAAACTATCCTTTCTTAATGATAAGTATAACTCATTTTCTGCATCAGAGCAATCAGCATCAAATCTTGCAATTATTCCATCTTCATCCTTATCTTGCAATGGTTCTTCACAATTTTCTGCTAAAGTTCCTCCTATTGGTTGACATATATTATCTACACATATTTTATTTACATCACAATCATCATCAGTAATACATTCTGGATCTTCATCATCTAAATCTATTGTAATTGAACCTGTTGGACCAACTAAATTACTTTCTGATGTTCCTTTTATTGCTTTTATTTTATATTGGTAAATTCCAGATTTAGTTATTATATCAGTATAATCACATCCATTTGCTATGTTTAGATTGAAATTTTGGTCGTTGTTTTGATCTCCTATATCATCCCTATTTAATACAAAATTTATTATTCCTTCTTCACCTGGAATTGGTTGTGTTGGATTTCTTGCTTTTGTTTTTCCAAACAAAGAATTCCACCAATTTGATATTGAATCCCATATTGTATTTCCTGTGATTTGATTTATTGCTACTACTCCACCAGTTCCTCCACTAAGCCCTCCAAATGGATTACTGCAGGAGGTTTCTCCATCATTGTAATCCCAACTTATAGTTATGGTATCATCTGTACTTAATATTTTATGTGCACGTAATTGTGTAAGTGGCCCTACTTCACCAGTAGAGGTTGTAGTAAATGCCCTTGTATTACTTCTTGTGGTGTGTTCTCCATCAGTCACAGAAACTGACCAATAATAAGTTGTGCCTTCTTCAAGGTTTAGTGTGCAACTTTCCTGCTGAGTGTTTATACATGCAGGCTCGTTATTTATTAATACATTATAATGTAGATTATTATTATCTATATCCTCACCATTCCAGGTCATAGTTACAGGTCTTTGAACATTTGTTGCTCCATTCTCAGGAGATAATAAAGTAATTGTTGGGGAATTATTTCCATCCGTTCCACCAATACACTGATACCTTACTCTTTTTTCTTGATTTTGATTATATTTTATTACTAAATTTCCACTATAAGTTCCAACAGCACTTGGGTTACATGTTACTTTTACTGCAAATCTTTCTCCTGAAGAAATAATTACATTTGGATTAAATTCTCTGTTTTCATTTTCATTATAATATGTCCTTGGATCAAACCTTTTTGGATAATTATCATTTTCATCAATCACTTCGATTTCATCAATCACTTCAATATTGGTTGTTTCTACTTTTATGTTTTTGATTGTTAAGTCAGAGTTACCCTCATGATTATCTATCCAGAATGATAGTGCTAAAGAACTACCAACTGGAATTGGTTCTGAAAATATTAATTTACCATTTGTTAAAGCATTTCCATTTATTATTATTGCTTCATCCTCATATAATATCCCTGGAGTTTCACAAGTATATCTATTATTTGATGCTTTGGAATTTATTTCAAAATCTAAATAAGTTTTACCTTCATCTTCACAAAAATTAGTACATTCGTCTTGAGTATTTACATTATCTGGATGAACTGTATAAGAATTATAATCTTCCACCTCACTGCATTTACAACAGTTACTCCTTATCCCCTCTTCATCAATTCTTATACAATATAATCTTCTATAACTAACACATTCTCTTCCTCCTTCCCCTACTTTTACCCAATTGTTACCTGTTTGGGTTAAATCTCCTACACCCCCAAATAACCCCCGTGAATTTGAAGTCCAATCTTCACAATTTATTGTTCCTAGATTATTAATTGGGTGACGTACTGTTCCATCGGATTCAGTTCCTGTCCATACTTGTTTATTTGTTCCCCCATTATAATTAATTATTATTTCTTCTCCAAAAGCATCATATTTTATTTCATTTTGAAGATAGGTATTTTCATTAAATAATGAATTGATATTATTTGCTACAATTTCATTATTTGTATTTTTTATTGTAGTTGATACTAAATTAGGATTATAATTTATTAGATATTGTTTTGCACCATCATTTGAAGTACTAATTATTGCTTTCCATACACCCTCTGTATTAGCGTCATTTGCTTCAGTTTGGCATTTTGTATTTGCACCTTCTCTTCCTCCTAAATTTCCATTATAAACTTCGCCGGTCACAAATATTGTTCCCATTGGTGCATTTGTCAATGTGGTTCCAACAACTTCCTTCTTTCCAAACAAAGAATTCCAAATATCTGTTATGAAACTATTTCCTGTTATCTGATTAGATGATTCTGCTGGACAGGAATCCCAGCACTCCTGACTTTGAGGGCATGTATCATCCAAAGAAAAGTGATAAATCCCTTCCCCTTCATTTATATTACAGCAGTCATAACCCTGCAGTTCACAAACTCCTTTTGTTGTCAAACCAGTGTAATCAAATTCTTCAAAGTATGTAAATAATACAAGAGCTGTGAAAAGAACCAGAAATATAAATAAATGCTCTTTTTTTATCTTACTATAAATCATATAATTTATTCATTTGATATTATATTTAAATATTTCTAATTAATGCCTTTAAAGACAGCAATCCAATTTTTGGCTTTATCAAATCAGTATACCTTAAATTATCCCTGTCCAATTTATCTAATTTATACTCTTTTAGCAATTTTATCAGTTTATCATAATCTTTTTCATTGAATTTATTCAGAACTTTTCTTGTCAAGTAATTAAGATTCAGACTTTTAAGAAGAATTTTTGATAATTCCTTTTTGTAATCCTTATTTTTGTTCAATGAGTTTGCCAGAGCATGAGATGATTTTATTGCAGGAAGCAAACCACCTCCAGAAATATTCTTTATCAATGAAGCAGCGTCGCCAATAAGATAAACATTGCCCTTCTGGTATTTTTGCATAGGATTATACTGTGGTATTAATGCTCCCTGATACTCCAAAATATTCTCCTTTTTTACATTTAATTTTCTCATGAAATTATCAAAATGCTGGTTGATGTTTGATGATGAAGCGCAACCAATCCTCGCTGTATTCTCATCTTCAGGAACAATCCACGAAAAAAAATCAGGAATATTGAAATAAACCTTGTATGTGTCCAGTTCTGTCTTGTACTTTACTTTTATCTGCTTTGCCACCCAATGTTTTTTATTCTGTATGTTTGAGATTCTATTTACCTTTGACAATGGTCCGTCTGCCCCTATCAGAATATCTGTTTTCACCTTTTCTCCGTTTGAAAAATAAATCATATTTTCCCTGAAATCCCTGAATTGGTGTTTTGGATAAAACTTTGCCCCCTTGTCAATTGCTTTCTGCAATAGAAAATTGTCATATTTGTACCTGTTTATTATGAACTCCGGTTTCTTTAAACTTATAATATGCGATTCGTTTTTAGAATTCAATTCAATGTTGTATATTTTGTTATCAACAAATTTCTTTTCCTTTATGTAATCCTGAAACCTGTTTGTCAATACCCCTGTGCACTGAATTGGCTTTCCTATATTTTCCTTGTAATCAAATATTTTTACTTCATCATCCAACAGAGAGGACAGATAAGATCCTGCAGGCCCTGCCCCTATTACTGATATCATAAATCTTTTATATAAGAAACCGTTAAAAAGATTATGTTTGATTTGATTTTGATTATAATTGTCTTGATTGCTCTCTTAATCAGCTCGTTTATTGATATGAAAACAAGAGAGGTTCCTGATGAATTAAGCATCGGCTTGATTGCTGCTGCTGTTATCCTGAAAATATTGCACGCTTTTGAAATTGGAAGCTTTTCAGTCTTAATTTACAGTGTTATTGGATTTTTAGCATTTTTAGCATTAAGTCTGATATTATACCACACAAGGCAATGGGGAGGGGGGGATGCAAAATTATTCATGGCTTTGGGAATCGCTCTTCCTTATTATCCAAGGGAACTGAAAATTTTCAATCCAAATTTAAACATTAATTTTATGCTGATAATTGTTGTTAATCTGCTAATCTTTGGTTTTTTATTCGGTGCAGGCTATATGGTTTATTTATTATTTAAACATAAAACAAAATTAAAAAAACTGAAGCTTAATGTAAAAAAATATTATTTTTTATTGCCTGTTGCAATTCTAATCTTAAGCCTGTTCTTTGAGTATGAATTAAGAATTCTGTTATTGATATTGGCATTGTTGATTTTGATTTATCCTTATTTATTCAGAATTGTAAAATTTGTAGAAAAGGAGATATTAACTTACAAATTAACAATTAATAAACTGACAGAGGGTGACTGGATTTTACACGATGTTTATCACAAGAAAATAAAAATTTATTCAAGCAAAAGCCCGGGAGTTACAAAAAAACAAATTGAATTATTCAAGAAATATAAAATAAGTAATTTTATTGTAAGAGAAGGAATACCCTTTGTTCCTGCGATATTCCTTGCTGTTTTATTCAGCTTGATTTTTGGAAATATATTTCCATTTTAGGGAATCCTGATATCTCCTTCATAATCAGTTATCTCTTCAACTATTTTCTCCTCTACTTTTGGAATTTCCTTTTCAATCTTTAATTTCTGGGATAATTCCTTTAATTCCTCTTCTGGTGCTTTGTTTGACTTCCATCCGAGATTTATATTATCATCCTCATATCTTGGAATTATATGTATTGAAACATGTGGCAATTTCTGATCTGCCTTTTCTCCATTGTTTATTATTATTGAAACATCCGCCTGCAAGGTTTCATAAATTTTGTTTGTTATTCTTTTAATTGGTACTGAGAAATCCTCATTTATTTCTGTAATAAATTTATAGTGTGTTTTTGGAATTATAATTACATGCCCTTTTGATGCCGGATTTATGTCGAGAATTCCTATGAAATAATTGTCTTCGTAGATCCTGTACTGTGGAGCCTGCCATTTAACCAATGAGCAAAACAAGCATTGCTGCTTTTGCTGTGATTTTAGAAATTCAACCTGCTCTGGCGATAATGTAGAAAGAAATTTCTGCAATTCCTGTTGTTGCTTGTCCTGTGGCAACTTTGATATATCATTTAATTTTTTTATCTGCTCCTCATCCAATTCACCCATAATTAAATCAAAGAATTTATTTATTTAAATTTAACCTATTGCCCTTCTTACATCTGTAATTTCCACAGACTGCACACCATCAATGTTTCTCATGTTGTCTTCCAGAAAATCTGCAGAGCCTTTTGATTCATTCATTATAAATATTACTTTTAATGCTTCCAAGCCAAATGCAATCTTTTCTTTTTCTACCTTGCCAACCTGGCCGTATTTTTCGAGAAGTTCCTTTACCTCCTTTTCTATATTGTTTAGGTTAACATCTAAATCTTCAGGCATTATCTTGAAAGTTATTATTACTTCTCCCATTTTTAGTTAGGTCCAGTAAACCCACATTGTTTACATTCATACTTTGATCCTATCTCTCTTTCATGTGCAGTTCTCTTTATTTCTGATTTTAAACAACTTGGGCATGTAAACTTAACAAAATTTTGTGATAAAGAATCTTTTTTACTCATACAAAACCTTTAAAGATTTGTATTTATAAAGTTTATTGTAGGTAAAAATAATAATTGTCCCTGTAGTATAACCTGGATCAGTACGTGACCCCGCGGTAAATCTTGAGGAAAGGTCAAAATCAGGGTTCAAATCCCTGCAGGGACGCTACTTTATTTTTAAATCCTCTATTCCTTTATCCGTCACCATGAATACACATTCTGAATCAGGCAAATGCGGACTATCGATAAGTTTAGCAACTCTTGAGCCTTTTTTTCCTTTTCTTAAGTAAATTCTTGTTTGTGAGTTATGCCCCACAATATTACCGCCAATTGCCGCTGTTGGATCTCCAAAGAAAACATCTGGCCTTGACATTACCTGATTTGTTACATATACACAGATATTATACTGTGCTGCTAGTTTCATCAAAACATGCATGTGCTTGTTTAATTTTTGCTGTCTTTCAGATAAAGTTCCACGACCAACAAAATCTGCCCTGAAGTGTGCAGTTAATGAATCAACAATTATCAATTTTATTGGCAATCCTTCCTTTATTAAATCCTCAACCTTTTCTGCCACCAACATCTGATGATCTGAATTAAATGCCCTTGCAATCTTTATATTTTTCAAAACTTCAAGCGAATCTAGGCCTAAGGCTTCTGAGAATTGTTTTATTCTTTCTGGTCTGAATGTTGATTCTCCGTCTATGAAGACGGCCATTCCGTCTGCCCCACCTTTTTCCCTTGGCAGTTGAACATTCACTGCCAAAGCATGCGCTATTTGTGTTTTTGAGCTTCCAAATTCACCAAAACATTCTGATATTGAACCAGTCTCAAAACCACCACCAAGCATTTCATCAAAAACCTTGCATCCCGTTGTTATTTTTACTATTTGCTCCCTTTTTTTTAGAATATCCTCGCCTGTCTCAAAACCCATGTCAAGTTTTGTTCTTGCTACATGAATTATTCTTTTTGCTACATTTTCACCAACACCAGTTAATTCAACCAACTCTCCAGGCGATGTAGTAGCTATTGACATTAGATTATCATAACCGGAATCTCTTAATTTTTCAGCTGTTGTTGCTCCAACCCCAGGCAAATCTTCAATTGTGAATTCTTTATCCTCTTTTTTACTCATTTTCATTTTCCTCCTTTTCAGTTAAATATAATTCACTCATCATCTGATGAATTATTGTCAGTAATTTTGGCAAATCCTGCCTTCTAAGATTTATTGTTTCATCTCTCCATATGTCCTTCTTATCCTTCCAAGATCTTCTAAGAGTTACAGTCTTAAATCCAACTTTGACTCCCTCTTTTATTTCTCTTTCATTGAACCATAATGCTCCAGAAATATTGCCTGATTTCCAGGTCTTTAGCGGTTGGTTTCCCATCTTATTTCACCCCCAATGGAATTTCCTTTCGGATTTTTTTCAATAATATGTATAATTGAATAATATTTATAAAGACTGTGCGCGCGGTTGTCCGCACGAACATCACTGTAATATATATTTTAAAGAATATATTTTTTTATTTTTGAGGTCTTACTTCACGAACAATGTTGTTATATCTAAAATGATAAACATTTGAAGTATCGAAATCTTGCGGAATACTAAGAGAGTTTATATCCCCCCATTCTACTGAAATTTCACCTTTCTCATTTTTAAGCAAAGGATAATAAATACCATTCTCACTTCTAAAATTTCCCTTACCCTCTGAATTAAATCCTTCTTTTTTTATAGAATTCATATAAAATAAACTTTCAATTCGTGAATATTTAATATGCAAATCTTTTGATAGTTTAGGCATTGAACTTTTTACTGTTGGCGCTTCGATAGGAATTCCCAGAGAATTAGATAATAATTGAACAAAACATTCACCCACTGATGTATCAGCAACAGAGCAACTGAATTGAATACCCCTTGCTTCAGAATTAAAATAACAGGACAAATCCACTTTTTGTAAATCATATGATTTTAGTTTATTTTTAATATAATCCTTTGTACTTGCTGTATCTTCATCAATTTTTCTTTCACGCCCCAAGGTTATATATTTCGGCTTTCCGTGAGCAGCCCCAAAATAAAGATCAAACTTTCCATCCAATGAATTAGCACCTTTTCTAAATGCGTCAAAATATTCCTCTTTATTTGAAACAGTATCAACAAAGACATTATAACCGGCATCTTTAACTTTTTCAATTTCGTCACTAAAATATTTAAATCCATTATTGTAATCTGCTTTAGGAGATGCTATAATAACTATCGCATTCTTTGGTTTGTTAACTTCTTTAATTTGAATAGTATCCTGTGCATAACCAATTAAATTGCTTAAAATTACAGCCCCCGCTATTTTTACTGTATCTTTTAAATTTAACCTTTTTATTAAATTTAGAATATTCATTTTCACTAATAAATATAAGAAAATTTATAAATTTCTTTATTCTTCCCTTATTTCTTTCCATTCAACTTTTTTACTTTCAATTAAATCCCTTATTTTCCTTTGTTTTTGGGATAATCCGGAACCCCCTGTCTTGAATTCAATGAACACAATTTTGTTATCTTCAAAGCTTAAACCGTCAATCGGATCCCCTATAAACCTGAAATTCCTGTAGTCATAACCATAATTTTTCATAAATGGGAATAATTGCTCAAAGGATTTTCCATGTTTTACAAACGCACTTTTGTGCTTATATTTTAATTCTCCATATTTTCTTGCTAAATTTCTAAGAATTAAAATAAGTGTTATAACTAAAACAATAAGAATTATTAAAATAGTGTAAATCATTTCTTAGAAACTACTTTTAATTTCCTTTTGCTTCCTATTTTTAAATTAACTAATTCATAATTTTTTATTCCTTTTACATCCGCATATTTCTTTGCTGATTCTTCTGTCTTGAATGTTTTTGGCCTTACTTTTTTTATCTTTTTAACATGCCTTTTATTGTGAGCCAACCCTAATCTTCTTTTTACCCTTGTATGGATTTTTTTCATTTTATTATATCCTCTGGTTTTAATTCCTCAACAATACTTGCCCTGAATTCATTTCTGTCAAACATTTCATTTTTTATTACTTTTCCCTGTATTTTTAACTGTTTCCCCAACACCTCATCCCTGAACTCATCTGTATTTTTTAAAGTTTCCTTGTTTTTTATTAGTTGATCAGCACTGCCGAACATTACAACCCTTATATTTTCTGTTCCATCATCCAAGAAGATATTTATTATTGGAACTTCTTTTTTCTCTACAACACCATGCACTTCACATTTTCCTTCCTCATTTAATTTCTTTCTGCACTCTGGACAACTATCATAAAATCTTGGATCAAACACCTGCACAATTGTGCCTTCTATACTTACATAATCATTTACTTCAAGATCCTTTATTTTTTTTGTATTAATCGCCTGTTGCGGACTGTAACTTATTACATTTACTTTTTCATTTGGATACACTATATTTGCCCTGTTTCCCAAATGAATTTCCTTGAATCCATTATTCTCTTTTACATAGGCATTTTTCACTAAAACAACCTTTTCTTCCATTAAATTATTTTTTTCTATTTCTCCAATGTGGTTTGTATCCCATAAAGTCATCCTGCATGTTCCTGTTTCGTCTCCTATCAATATTGAAGCTACTTTTCCCTGCTTGCCATCTTTTTCAAATTCCCTTATCCCATAAATTTTTATCACTTTTGACAACACTTCAACAGAATTCATTCCAGAAACCAAATCCTTTATTTTTAATCTTCCTTCTATCTTATCAAATAGTTTTACTTTTAATTCATTTGCTATTATATGCGCTGCTCCCTGTTTTGATATCAAATCTGATAATTGCTCTAATTTTTTATTTACCAATATCTCTATCTCAGAAAAAGGCTTTTTGGTTTGATCACGTATTTTTTCTATAATCTGCTCATAACTTAACTTAATCATTTTTAAGAAAAACCAATGAAATATTATAAATATTTCTGTTGTTTAGAATATGGAATTTTTTATACCAGAATCTGACATATCTATCCTGAATCCAAGAAATATCTCTTCTGGTTCCAAATTTTTATCCAAAATGTCCGCTATTTTCCTTCTAAAAGCGTAAACTTTTCCTGAATTTGACTCTGGATTGCATGAATCCATATTTTTTGTTTCTATGCAATTTCTTATGTCTGATTTTAATTTTTCAAGTTCTTCAAAATTAACCAATGGTTTTTTCTTTACTTTTATTGGACCATCATAATTTACTTCTGCCGTGTTTGTTTTTACAGACAGATCAAAATCCTTGAAATAAACTTCAATGTCTGAATCTATATTTACTACCTTGTTTTCCCCTAAATTATCATTTAATTTTTCCTTTAGATATTCCTTGAAATATGGTTCACAGTCTGAATTAAATCTCCATTTTTCATTGCAATTTTCAGGAACTGCTCCATCACCAGCAAATTCCTTCACTGACTTGTATTCATTATATTCCAATATTTTTTCATAATAGAAAAATTCCTTTTCTAATTCAAGATAATTTGTTATTACATTTGCCTGTAATTGACCAACCGAGAAAAAATTCTCTGTTTTGTCCTTATGCGTTGTGATTATAAAAATAAATGAAACTAGGATTATTGTCAACCCTATCACCATTATTGGCATGAAAATTTGTCCTTTTTTATTCATTTTCTAAAGAGTTCCTCCTGCTCCACCACCAAATTCCCCTCCAGAAAATCCTTCAAACTTTTTTATTTCATATTTGCTGTTTGTAGTAAAAATAATCTTTATTGTATGCCCTTCATAGTCTGGAATATTCATCTCTGTTGTATAAGGATTTTTTATTTCACAATTATTGCTGAATCTTTTTTCATTTATCTTCATTTCCCAACATTCATCTATGTTTGATTTGTATATTTCTTTCTCTAATTCTGTATAATCATAACTGCTTACTGATTTTACAATCAAGTCAGAATTTAAATTTACAAAATTTATCAAATTTATGTCAGATTCAGAACCAATATATTGCTCAGATTTTATCTCTATTGATTTTCCTGGAATTAATACAAGAATTATGACATAAAATGTTATTATTAATATAAGTATGATTGTCGAAACTATCAGTGCCAGTCCTGTTCCTTGCCCTTTTTTCATTTTAGTGCTATTGTGTCTATTATCAATCTAGCAGGAATTTCCTGCAGATTATCATTCAAAATCAAATTATACCCCTTTCTTATACAGGAAAATGTCTCTTCATCAAAACAAAAGTCTATTTTATCTGCCAGATCCTCATTAATCAGTATTGTTTCTGAATATCCGTCATATGTTAAATTCAATGCTATTCCCTTTTTTGTATTAAGACAGCTTGCTATATTATTCTTGTTAAATTTATTTGCATCTATAATTCCCAATTCTGTCCTATAACCTTCATAAGCCAGACAATCCTTGTCTAATATTATTTTATTTCTTATTACATAAGATTCCAAATCATTGCTGTCAACTTCATAATCCATCATAGAACCCAATATTAAAATTACAAACAGCAAAGCCAATCCAATTATAATTATCCTGAATATCCAGTACACTGATTCTTTTGCTATGTCCATTTTATGATATTTTATTATCCTTTATTTTTACATTATTGGATTTTATTGAAAAATCATTCACTTTAGAGATGAAATTATACTCTTTTGCTATTTCAATATCCTTTGATTTTATTCTTAGATTTGATTTTCTGCTTTCAATCATAAATTCTTTTGTTAAATTGTAATTCATCTCTATACTTTCAGGACTAAAACTTAATACATCAATTGCCAATCCCAAATCTCTTGATATAAACTCCTTGTTGAATTCATCTCCATTAAACTGACCTTGGATATATGATGATGTTGAATACAATATTATTGCAGCCATAAGTATAAAAAAGATAAAAAATAATGTCTTTTGTGTTGCACCTATTTTATTCATATTCTATAATTATATCATCAAAACCTTTTTTTATTTTTAAATTGTATAACCCTTCTCCAAACAAGAAAAATTCCTTATCATTATTTTTTATTTCCTTTTCATAATTTTCGCAAATATCATTTTCCTGAAGACAATCATTTTCGAATGTTAATTTGTCATCTTCTGTTTTACACAAACACAAGCAATTTGTACACTCTGGCGGTTTTTTGAATATGGTATTCACATCTTTTTTATTTCCGAGATACACTTCAACATTCCTGCTTATTTCTGTATCTTTTTTGTTGAATGCTATTAACAATCTATTGCTTTCCAGCTGGAATGCTTGCGTTTCTTCTTCATTAATACCTAATTTTTGTATTTTATTATTTAATTCATTGAAAAAATTTTCCTGAGTATCTGCTTTTTCCCTGCCGAATAAAATAAATTTTCCAGGAATAGCAAGCAACAATATGATAAAGAAAATTGCTATTAAGAATCCGATAAGAGTTTTCAGCAAAGTCTTTGTTCCTGCCTTTTTATTCATACCTTATTGTAGTTGTTCTATATTTATAGTATTTACGCTTTCTGTTGTTCCTTTAAGAAGCTGACCAAAAGATGAAAATAATTGAGCTATCTGTTCCCTGAATGCTATTGCCAGTATAACCAGAACCAGAAGAATTAGAATTGTTACTGCAATAACCTCTACTGGAAGAGAACCTTTTTTTGACATTTTATAATTCTTCTACTGCATCAAATAGACAGAAATCCTGTACTCCGGGACAATCCACATCAACTATGCTGGACCAACAATGGTGTTTTTCATCAGCTACCCCATCATCATTTCCATCCACGTGGTATGTTGTTCTACAATAGCTTGATTTTTCCTTTAAATTATCGCTTGAATATGTTTGACTTAATTGACACTTACTTGTGCAATCCCTTGCTGCAGTTTCAAGATTATCTGGACCAACGCTTTGGATCTTTTGGAATAAATTTGAAGTTCCTCCTAAAAAGAAAAATGCGATTACCAACAAAACTAATATAACCAAGATTGATATAATGATAACATTCATAGAAAGTTCAGCACCCTTTTTATTCATAGTATAAATACCCATATTTTTTTATTTAAATCTTTCTATTGACATTCGTTTACCTCTTTTATTTTATCTTCATTTACTTTGTCTGTTAACCAGCACATTTTTCCATTTATTTTTAATATATTAAAATCATACGTGAAATAAAATGCATTGCCTCTTCCAGTTATGCTTGTCCATATTGCCACTTCCTTGAAGATGTATGGCTCTTCATTTTCAAAGGGCATTCTTGTAAAATCATTGTCTTTTAAGTCATTATTCCAGTAACAATTTAACTTTTCGTTGAAGTGAGACATTTGAATGCCTTCACTTCTTTGATTCCTCATAGTTATCAATTTAATTTCATTATCTGTAAAATCTATCCTATAATCACTTGTGAATTTGCTTAAATCGACAAGACATCCACAATTCTTTTCTATAGAATCTTTGCATTTTTTTATTTGCTTTTCCAAAATTTCAAAATCTTTTTCTACCTGAACATTTTCTTCATGACTTATTTCTATATCTGTTTTTTCACCAAGCATTTTTTTAATTATTTCATTTACCCCCCCATAATAATTTGTTATTCCAAGAAATAAGATTAGTAAAACTATTAATATAAATAATATTTTCGCAAAACTCCCTATACTCCATCCTGCTTTTTTCATTATGAAAACCTGAATATTTCTATTATTTTCTGAACTAATTCACTTCCTCTTCCTTTTAGATAAACAATTATTCCTATTAGGATTATTATTACAATCAAAACTATCAGAATTTTGCTTATTTCTTCCCAACCCCATTCACCTTTCTTATTCATTTTGGATTATAATGAAGCCCCCCATCACATTTCTTTTCTAATGAAGGAATATTTTCTCCTGTGATTAAAATTATACCTGGATATAACTCATCACTATGCCCTACTGCATATGATATTCCAGTACCCAATACTCCAATTAAACATCCAGTACCTGCACCAATGACCCCTCCTGTAGGAGCTGTTGCAAGCGATCCCGCCCCTAATCCAATTATTCCACCAATTATTGTCCCTATTTTTGCTCCTGCTATTCCTCCAATTGCGCAGCTACCAACACCAATAACACTACCTTCTGTCAAAGTCAATCCTTCAGATTTTTTTATAACTGTGAATATGATATATATTTTATCTCCTTTTTTTAAATCAATGTTTCCAGAACCAAAATCCAGCTCTGTTTTTTTAGCATTTGTTAAAAATTCTGCATATGTAAATTCACTTTTTGGAACATTATTATCACTTAAATATTCTTCAAATTCGTCTATATTTACAGAATAGTCTTTTATGTCATCTGTTACTTCAATTTCATCGCCGATTAAGCAGTAGGTATTTTTTTTACCCCAATCCCAATCACTATAAAAATCCAATTTTCCCTGACCATACATTTTCCAAACATCATACATGCTATTTGCCAGAGTATTATACATTTCAAATTTATTTCCTTTTAATTCATCTTTTAAGGTTACACAAGGATTTTCAAAATCTTTTAGTTTTACATCAACACCTGGAACTTTTACAGAACTTTGCAATACTGCCCAATTTTTACATGATTCTATATCTGATGCTTTTTCTCCAGCATGTAAAACTGTTGTTGATAAAAAAAATAAAACAATCCCTGCTATTAATACAATTAATATATTCTTTAAGTCACTCCAGACCCCTTTATTATCTGAAAACATTTTTTAGTACCCCATTTACAGCCAAATAAACCAATATCATTATTACTATCACTATAATAATTATCATCAAATTTGAAAATTCCCCTTTTTTCATCTTAACCAATTTTTATGTTTGTTGCAAGCAATGTAAATATCAATGTCACTATGAATGATACAATGAAATATAAAATTGAGGATGCATATAAGTTTTTTCCTGCATTATACTCTCCAGATACCTTGTTTCCTGATTCAATGTTGTTTGACAAGAAGCTCAATATTATCACAACCTGCACCACATAAATTCCAATTATCAACTGTAAAAAATAAACAGGAATGATATTTGGTATTTCAAACAAGCCAGTCAATGCTTCAACACCCCCAAGACTTAATTCCTGCCCCTGAGTTGATGATTCAAGCAATAATGTAGATAATCTTCCCAAGATAGTCACTATCATTGTTGAAAGTCCGACGACAATACCTGCTATTACTGGAGTCAGAAAAGCTATCTGGGATTTCATGCTTGACAATGTTTCAGACAATAGATCCTTTAACCTTTCATTTACCTGATGAATTCTATCAAGATAAGTTGAAATTGAAGTAAGCGATTTTGAAACAATATCTGGACCTTTCTTTGAACTTTCTATCAAAATCTTCATTGAACTTTCAATTATATTTGAAGGATATCTCCATATTGCCCCAGATGTAGGATCAAATATCGCTCTCTTTACACTAGCACCCAATTTTTGAATATTGTTTGAAACTATTTCGAAGAATCTCCCTGTTGGAGTTCCCCTCATATTTTTAGAAACATCACTAAATGCCAATTCTACAGGAATTCCATCACCTATTCTGTTTCCTAGCTGGAACAAACTTCCTGCAAATTCCCTTTCAAGCTTTCTTGTTTCTTCTGTTATCTTCATTAATTTTTTGTTTCTTATTGAATAATAAGTTGCTATTGATAGAGCTAAACCTAAAGGAAAAAATAAAGACAACATTACAGAACCAGGACCAAACGGACCATAACACACCATGTTCGGCTGACATAATGCACCATTTTCCTGCCTGAAATCAAGAAAACTTACCCCAAGAAAATTGAAATCTATCTGCAGAGTGTAAAAGATTATTGGCAATAAACTTATTATCATAAATATCAGGAAAATAAATATTGAAATCAAAATAGGATTTATATATAATTCTTCAGAACCAAATTTCACCCTTATTTTCTTGTATTTTTTTAATTCAGGATTTTGTTCTATCAAATTAGTCTCTGCATAACCAGTTGGTTTTTTTGATAAGACATTCATTCCAAACAAATATACCGCAACAGGCAGAATTATATTATATAATGCAAATATTATTATTATCTTTGTTGTTCCAGATCCTCCTAGAAGACTTCCTATCAATGGCAATATAACCAAGCCAAGGATTGGCAGAATGATTCCTAGCATGTTTAGGATTGTTATTGGATTTCTTAGCTCCTGTGAGAAATGCAACATTTTTTCAAAAGTCCCATTTAATATCACATCAAGAGATTTTTCAAGCAAGCTTATTCTTCTGTCTTCAGATGCCTCCATCAATGAACCTTCAATTAAGTGGAAAGATTCAACAAATTCCAAAGAATAATCCCTCCAACTTTCAAGATAATTATCCAATGACTCTTTTATGGATTGAAACTTTCTTGTTTCAACATCCCAGAAAATTTTTCTTAAATCCAATGACAATGGAGGACCTATGTGTTCTGAGGCAAATTTGATTGCATTCTCCAAATTTGAAGTATGGCGCATATACATTACTATATACAAAATGCACAAAACCATCTGGTTGGATACTTTTAATCTCCATGAAGATGCAATGTATTTTGGAATATTTGTCAATGGCTTTACTGCAAGTATAATAATTAACAGAATAAACAACATTAGCAAAATAAGGTTTGTATTTATTGTCCCAATCAATAAATATGAAATCAGATTTATGAAAATCATTAACATAAAAATAATCAATGCTGTGAATATTGAGAAACTATAAGCACCAATAGGAGTTAAGTTCAGATGAGATGCTTCTATTGCTTTTTGCAGTTGAATGTAATCTTTTTCCTTTGGCTGAATATTCAATATCCTTTCAGAACCATTACACAGACTTTCATATGCTGTTAACCTTTTTGTTAAAGCTTCCTTTCTAAACTTTTTATAATCCTGAGAAAATGTTTCTTTTGGAGAATAATCCTGTATATTCTCTACATTTTCCTTAATTTTGCCTTTATATTTATCTAAAATTCTCTGGATTTCTTCATCCATTTAATTACCTCTTTTTTTTGACTAGTAAAATTATAAGCAATACCAAGACAACAAAAAATAAGATTATGCTTATTGTTGTGGTGCTTGCCCCTGAATTTATGGTTTCTTTTATATCCTGCTGATCTTCTTCTATAGTTTCGTTTTCTTGCTCGTTGTTTGTTATTCCTAAACAAATATTATTTGAACACGATTCATTACACACACAATCCTCGCAGGCATATGTTATCTTTAATTTTGCATAATTTTCATATATTCTTATTGGTTCAACTTTTAGATTTTCAATCTCTCTTCTTTGATTTTTATCTATAATATGTATTTGGTTGTTTATGCATGCAACGATTGATTTTTCATCATCCCCAATTACTAAAAGAGTTATATTATATCCGGGAACTTCAATGTTTTTTCTCACTGGCAAGTCTTCTTCGATAGTTTTTGCACTAACGAAATTAACCATCAAGATCCCCAGGATTAACCAAACAATTATTTTCTTCATAGCAATAGAGGTACCTCAGATAATTTATATATATTTTGATTTAGATTATAGATTTTTTTAATGCCCTTTTTAGCCATTCATGCCACTCAAAGTATATCTTTTTTGAATCAAGGTTGCCTGTTTTTTCCCTTATGGAATCACTTATTCTGTGAAACATGTCATTACTTTCAATTACAAATTCTGATTCAAGCAAAGAATCCTGATTTAATTTTAATGCATAATTAACCAGAGTTTCTTTTATTTTTGCCCTCAGTAAAATATTATCCCATACAGCATCCCAATTTCCAATCCACTCCTTTACATTTCCTGCGATTTCCTTTATTATTTCTGAATCTCCATTCATCAAATCAGGGGTTGGCTCCAATGAATCTGTCTTGCTGTTATATTTCATCAAATCAACAAATCCTTTTTCTCTTATAGGATCATCTTCCCAATTTTTTCTTACTTCGGATATTGAAAGAACTCTTCTTTGCTTATGCAAACCATCTGCAGACCTTATGGGATTTGAAATTATAATTATGTCTGTTGCCTTGAAGCTTGTTCTTGGCACCCCCAAATCATTTACAACCCTGTCAAATACCCCATAGGGATTTGCTCCATGAATTGTTCCTGCAACTACATTTGACAATGCACCAATCCTCATTGCTTCATATAGTGCGAGAGCCTCCGTTGACCTTATTTCACCAACTATTAATGCACTGTCACCAAATCTTAGACTTGTCCTTATTCCCTCATCAGCTTCCATCTCTGCTGATGCCTTTGTCAACGCTGACCTGACTTTCATTGATTGGATATTGTAATTCATTTTTCTTAATGCATCCACTGGTAATTCCTCTGTGTCTTCTATAGTAATTATTCTATACTTCCTCATTATTTCAACAAGAGTTGAACCTAAAATTGAAGTTTTTCCAGAACTTCTTGTTCCAGCGAATAACAAAGTCCTATTACCATCAACCAGAAAACTTAACAATCCAGCTGCAAGTGGGCTTAACATCCTATTTTTTATGAATAAAGGATATGTCCATGGTTTGTCCCTATGCCTTCTGAATGCATATGCCAATCCAGATGGATTTAATGGTCTTGTCATTATTCCAACCCTTGCTCTTGCTTTTGGCAGCATCAATTCTGTATCCAAAACTGGATTTGCTTCATCCAATGGACGGCCAGAAAGAATTCTGAATTTTGACGCCCATGATTCCCCATCTTCACTGCTTGGATATAAATTTGTTATACATTCATCGTAATCCTCGTGAACAACAAACATTGGAGTTTCTCCTATTGGGCCGTTAATTGTTATATCCTGGATTTTTGGATCTTCCAAAAGAATTTCAATTAAACCAAAACCAACAGTATACCTGACTAAAATCTCACCCAATTCATTTAATTCCTTATTCCTTAACTCTATTCCCTTATGCTCTGCTAATTCCTGTATCATATCTCTTCCTATATTGTAAAATGTCTGACGCATTCTCTCTGGGTCTATCATTTCCTCCCTTTTTGGCTGATGCTCTGCCAGAGCACTTCTTGCCAAATCAAGAAGTTCATATTTTTCCTCCTCCAACTTAAATTCCGGCGGAATAACATGATATAAATTCTGAATTTGCTCAGGTATCTTGAAAATATTTATCTCTGTTTTTCCTATTGAATATGCATCAACCTCCTCGGAATGCATTGGTGGCTGTGCCATTAATTTTGTGAACATGAAATCAGGAGTAACCGTTGGTTTGAATATTTGCTTGTATATGCTCCTTGAACCGAATTCGTATCCATCTAGATAGGGTTTTGCCAGAGAAATTATCTTTGCATCTTCAAACAGACCCAAAAGTTTTGTCAATATATTTATATAACCTGTTCTTTTATTTACTTCATCCATGAATTCAGTATTTTCAATTTTAATTTTTTCATCCCTTATTAGTCTCTTTAATTCAATGTAAGCTCCAACCGGGTCTGATTTCAAAGTGCTCATTATTATCGTCTGCAAATTAACTTTGAAATAATCAGATGATAATGAAAGGTTCAGAATTTTTTTTTCCTTGATTAGGTATTTGTATAAATTTGCTATCTCCATCAGCATTCTTGTCTGGTCATAATCGTATTCATAATTTCTTCTGTCCAATAATATTATTCTCTGAATTGATGGCATTTCAATCAATTTATCTATCACTACAGACATCCCTACAGCATTGTCCTCTACAGAAGGAAGATAAGGATAATTCTGGCAATTTATCTTTAATATATCAATATTTCCCTGCTTTTCAATCTCGTAATCGCCCGGCTGAGATTTGTTGCTAATCACCATGTTAATTAATTGTTTAATTTGTATAAAAAGATTTTTATATTAACTTAATCTGATTATATCAATGAATGGTGAGTTTGATCCTAATGAAAGGATAAGGGTTCTTGAATCAAAATATAGTTATTTGAGGGACAGGATGGTTTTGATAAATGAGAATCTGGTGAATGAATACAAAAAACTTAATCAGGAAATTAAGGTTGTTGACTCTGAATTAAAAGATTTGAAGAATGATATTTTTGAAATCAAGGAGGCATTAAGGCATGTTTTAGGTGAGATGAAGAATTTTGCAAGAAAGGAACATTTTCAGGTTTTAGAAAAGTATATTAATGTGTGGAATCCTTTTAATTTTGTTACTGAAGAAGAAGTTTTAGAATTAATAAAACAAAAGAGGGGTGTTAAAAATACCAGAAAGACAAAAAAATCCAAAGAAGAGCAATCAGGACATTTATGATGCTGTAAATCAGGATAATATAAAACCTGCAGCAGGGCCTACTCCTGATCCTTTAGATGAATTGGACCAGTTTGAAATGCCATCTTCTGATGAGAAGTCTTCTATTCCAGAACCACCTTCAAGATATGAGATGGCAGATGAATCTCCAAAACAATCATATAACATGCCAAATTATTCCGCTCCTTTATCCAGACCAAATGTTCAATCACCAGAGGTTTCCACAGATTATATCCAGCAAATAGCTGAAGAAGTTGTGGAGGAGAAATGGGATGATTTAATGAACAAGGTTGGGGATATCAGACTATGGAAGAATAAAATTGACAGCGATATTACCTCAATAAAACAGGAAATCATGAGGACACAGAATCATTTTGCAAACTTACAAAAGGCTGTTCTTGGAAAAGTCAGCGAATATAATGAGAATATTCTTAATATCAACACTGAAATGAAATCTCTGGAAAAAGTATTTGAGAAGATATTACAGCCATTAACGCATAATGTCAAGGAACTTTCTAAAATAACAGACAAATTAAAGACTAAGAAGGTTTAATGAATCCCTGTGATATAAACATTACTGCAAATGTTGATACTATCAATAAAAATAATGCTCCAAGCAATCTTGGATGCACCAATGCACTAAGACTCTCTGTTGTTCTTGTTTTTTCCGGCTGTTCATCCCCATAGGGAGATTCAACATCCTGAAATGCCTGAACAATTATAATTATAAACAATATTAGGGATACTATCAATACAACCCAAACAACTGTTCCCCCCCCAACTGTTTTTTCTATTGCTGACTCTTTCACACCCAAGAACATCAGCATTGCTGCTATAAAGAAGCCGAACAATATCATCAGTATAAACCAAGGAGTTGCTGTATTTACTATTGCCAGCATACGCGTTGAGAATATGAAAATCATTGCTATTGAGAATGAAGCTATTGCCTTTGGAGCAAAGTGATCTCCAAGCAATTTGAACTTATCAAGCACAGCGTAAGAAATAATTAAAATAAATAAAAAAGTAAATAGAGGGGTCAAAAATCTTAGTATGCTCAAATCAAGGAATGTTGCCATCTTATTTTATTATTTTCCAAACATTTCATCTATCGACTTCATTATATTCTTGAACCCTTCTCCACTTTTTCCTTTGCTGCTTCCTCCAGCAACAAGGAATATCACTATCAATATAATTACCACTGCAATTATTACATCCCAGTTATACTCTATCCATGAAGGCAACTGGAATCCCAAGCTTGGACTTAATGCCCAGTATATTGCAACCAGTGAAGCTATTGCCCCAAATAAAAGCAATATTCCTCCAAGCCCCTTTTCCATATTTGCCCCAAATAAAGCAAATAATATCAACACCATTACTGCTACAACTATGAATAGGCCTATTTTTGGAAGGAATGAATTTAAAGTATAAACAAGAGATGTTTGAGTTACAAAAAGCAGACCAATAATCAACGAAACAATTATGTTTATGTTTTTTCTATCACCGAATAATTTTGATTTTTCCAATATAGCAAATACTATAGAAAATACCAACAGGAAAGGCAATAAATATTCAAAGACTCCGCTACCCTCTAATCTATAAAATAAATCACCAACAAAAACCATATTTATTCACCATCCTTCTTTTTATTTCCAGATTTTGTACTTGTTATGAACAACATTGCAACCACAACCACAACCAGTATAACTATTGCCCCGAATACTGTTCCAGACCAGTTTTCAATCACCCAATTCAATGCATATTCCAAAACACTGGCTTCTTCACCCGCTATATTTATGTAAATGGCATTTAAAAAGATTAGTATTACTCCAATGAACATTATTATTATAAATGCCCTGTTCCAAATTTTATGTTCTTTGGTGAAATCCATCTCATCTTTTACAAATACACCAATCAATATCAGGAAACTTATTGATGCCACCAATAATAAAACAATATTTGGAAGCGATTCATTGATTGCCCTTACTATATTTGCCGTGGCTACAACCAGCAAAGCCACAACGAATGAAACCATTGAATTAAGATTTTTATTTGGAATTGTTTCCTCACTGCCCTGAATTTTTACGGTTCCAAGAATTCTTGTTTTTTCAAGAACCGCAAAAGTTATTGTAAAAACTAATAAAAAAGGAAGAATTACGTCAAACAACCCGAAATCCCTAAGGAATTCAACTGCTTTTCCTAACGGAGACACCATTATTCTTGTTCTTCCTCGTCATAACTAGGCATAGC
>JAGVZC010000012.1 GCA_018302885.1 Candidatus Woesearchaeota archaeon | reverse complement strand
CAACACTAGCCAAAAGACCTTCTCTTACTGCAGGCAAAGGAGTATACTGAGAAAGTAATGCTCCAGATATACAAGTGCCTAACCACATTCCTCCTGCAACAGCAGTACCGGCATTAATAACTCTATTATCTTTTAAAAATTTACAATCGCCTAAAGCATTACATTCGTCAACAGTACATACATTTAATATACCATCCCCTCCTTCACCACATAAATTACATCTTGTAGTATCAGATGGGGGATAAATAGGATTACAGGAACCCACAGGATCCCAAACATCATTATCATAACTATTATCGCTATCTAAAGGACCATAACCACACATTTGAATAACTTGTCCGTCTTCAAGGGTAACCTGACCTTTTTGATCGCATCTGTCTCCGTTAAGAACAGGAAAATCGCTATCTCCTTTACAAGGTTCAGTTGTTAATAAAAATATAGAATTTATTCCAGGAGGAAAATAACCAAAAATATCCCCTGCTTGTCCTAAAAGACCCCCACCAAGACCACATGGATTACATTTATCCTCTTTATTATCAATAGTTTGTGCATGAATTCTTCCTTCACCGTCTTTTTGCTCAACACATACGACATTTCTATCTAAAGTATCATCAGCTTTTATTTCACCAAATTGGCAACTTAAAATATAAGGTTTAATTTCCTTGCTTCTTCCCTCATTTGTATAATGATAATTACTAACACCAACACATATGCTTTCTCCAGCCTTGAATTCACCAGGTTCAGCATACTGATCCAAACCAGAGACACAGTCGCTAATTATACATTCGGCATTTATTCCTCCTTTATCATCCTCATCATAACAAAATTCATCAGGATAACCACAATCATCAAAAATTTCTTCTCTATTGCCTGAACTATCATACCAGTAAACATCTAAATAATCTTCATTAGTCGTTTTATCACCACATGATTTGTATGCTTGACTGTCAGCAAAACAACCAGAAACATCTTTACAAAAAGTATTTGCTTTAAAATTTCCTGGATTAAAATCAGGTAAGCTCAAAAAATTCTCCTGAGTTCCATAATTACATACTCCATTGTTATTGTAACATCCAAGAACTGCAGCATTACAGATTGTATCACAGCTCGCTTTGTCAGTAATAGCAGAATTGAAAGAACTTGCATCCCCTCCAGCCAAAGTATTTACACAATAATTTTTTTCTTCCAAGCTACATAAAGAGCCAGCAATGTTACAGCATCCTATTTGACATTCAGGTATGCTTTCTTTTGGTTGTGGATCCCATCTTCCTTTATTTTCATTACTAATACATTCAATCTGTGGTTTTTGTGCCAAACATTCTCCTTCCTGAGGAATGCATGTCCCTAATTTACATTCGTCAACCTGGCTTAATGTCTTTCCAGTATAGAAATGCCCTGCCACGCAATCATTTGACTCCACATCCTCGCCAAAAACACAAAAATTTCCATCTTTTGTAAGGGCGCATGTGTTGACGGCAGCTGCGCTAACTTCCTGAGGAGAATAAAGTGTAAAACTAACACAAACCAAAATTGCTATCATGAACAAACTGATTATCTTTTTCATCTTTCAACTATGAAATGGAATCTGTATGCATCCTCCCCGCTTTGTGGTATTGTTGTTAAATAATAAAATAATTTTCCATCTGATGATAACTGCCTTTCAATAAATGACAATGGAGGATTACTGATTATATAATCATCAATGTTAAATATGGTTCCAGTGCATTCATCGTTAACAATATCTGTAGCGACTTTGTATGCATTAATCAAGCCTGAAGGAATGCTGAATTCAAAATTATTAAAGCTGGATGTGAAATCTCCCCTATTTACCTCAACAGGATAATTGACATCTACAAGAATGCTATCGCTTATCTCAACATTAATATTCATGTCACCATCATTTATCTTGTAACCTTGATCTTTGTAAGTCTTAAAATTATCAATGCATTCTTCAATTAAATTCATGTTGTCAGAAGTGTATTCTTCAATCTCGCTAGAAATTCTGTTTAAGGTGGGCAATCTGTTGATATAAATTCCGCTTTCATCTTTGTCACAATCATAGGATAATTTATAGTCTCCAATCTGAAAATAAACTGGCGGATTATTATATCCTCCCTGTAAACCAACTAATTCAACACCCTTAACAATTTCATTGCTTACACATTCCTCAATAAGATTTGTGATTGGCTCTAAACTTGATTCTTCCAGAACAACTTCAGGTGTACTTTGTCTTTTTAGAGTATCACCCAAAAAATAAAATATAAGAAATACGCTTATTACAATAACTATTCCAACAATGATAAAAATAGTAACCTGACCTCTTTTATTCATCATAAAATAAAAATGAAAATACTATATAAATTTAATCATTATTTACCCTTGGAGCAAGAATTGTTGTTAAGCTCAGCTTATCTATAACTTTATATTCAATTTTCAGTGGATAATCATTGCTCAGCCACAAAGTAAGGGTATCGCTCAATTTCCCGCCCTTGATTATTTTCTTCAGATATTCAACAGAGTATCTTGAGCGAATATTTTCTTTTGAATTTATCTTGACGAAATCGTCTTTTTTGAATGAAACCTTTGCAGTGCTTATATTTCCTGCAGCCTGAATATTAAAAATATCATCCTTGACTTCAAAAGCAACAGAATCTGAAACAACGTCCATGTCTTCAACAACCTCATCAAACATATTCGAAGGCATTTCAATCATGCATTTGAAATCCAGTTCAGGAACTTTCTGTCTTTCTTCCTCCATGTTTATCAGGCTCAAAGTGAATATTCTTGTGGAGCTTGACTTAAGTGTAATCTTTAATTTGTTTTCCAATAATTCCAAAGTCAATGTGTCAGAAGGTTTTGCTCTTCTCAAAACCTGTTTTAAATTATCAAGATTGACTGCAATCTCAATTGGTTCATTGATGTTATATTCAACAAAGACACTCCCCAGCAATTTATAGACAATCATTGCAACATTTGCAGGATCCATGGCAATTAACTCAAGCTTGTCTTTGTCAATTCTGAAAACAACTTCATTGACTAGTTCAGATATGATTACAACCGGTTCCTTGAAGAATCTTGGTTCAGCTAAGGTTAGTTTCATGATTTAAAAACAGTGATAAAATCTTTTTAACTATTCCTATAATTTAATATCTATATAAAAATCAATAATTCCTCCATTGATGGTCGCATTTAACACACCTGAAAAACTGTGTTTCAGCCTCATCGCTTGACCTAGTTTGAACAAGCCAGTAATAAGCCTGGTTATTGCCGCATTTTGGGCAGTCAACTTGTGTCTTTGGTAATGTTTCTATATTTTTGTCAATGATTTTTATTTTATCTTTGTTATTTATCTTTTCTTTTACTATCATACTTTTACTCTTGCTTTCCTTGTAATTACAATTTTTACATCTTATTCCTTTTTTTTCCAAGTCAGGAAATAATATGCTTCCGCATTTAGGACAGAACATCATTTTACAATTCCCCCTATAATCTCATTGAATACAATCTTAACATAACCCAATAAAGGCACTCTCATAACAGCCTTTCCAAGAATTTGGTTTTGTTTTATATTTGTCTCGCCAAGTTGCTCAAAAGAATCAATATTATTATCCCCTTTGGTTTGATAGTAATCATCTCCTATAAATACAATTCTGTGAATTATTGGATTATTTGAGTTGCCATTGAATACTATGACATCTCCCACATCAACATCATTGGCTTTTTTTAATACCATTATATCTCCCTTATTAAATCCGTCTGAAAAAGGCCACTTCATTATCTCTTCCCTGCTGTATTGATACCATCCCCCCTTTTCATCATACCATTGATCAAAGTCACCATCATGATGCATGCTGCTTGAAACAACAGCAACAACAGGGTGTGTAGTTCCCAGTGCAATGCCCAGACCAGGGTAAAGCAGGAATTTAACAATCAAAAAAGCAAGAATTACATTGATAATCCATGAAAGTAAAGAATTATCATACCATATAAATTTCCAGATTTTCTTAAATGTTTTTAACATTTGAAACTAATTCAAAAGAGCATAGTTTAAAAAACTTTTGATTAATGATTTAGAAAAAAATTAGAAGAAATTCTTTATATAACTTTAGAAATTTGTTCCTGTTTCCATCCATGTGCCATCAAATCTCTTACAATCTGGTCTTTTGTATAGCCTTGTTTCAATGCATTGTTAACATATTCTCTTAAATTATCAATATTAACCTCAATTATAACTTTGCTGATTTGGTCAGAAGTAATTCCCTGCGACTTAAGATTGCCAATGATTTGATCTTTTGTAAAGCTCTGGCTTAACATTCCTTTAACCTTATTTTTCAAATCCTGAAGATTTGTCATAACTTTTTTCTCTGTAGGTTTCTGTTGTATAGTATTCTGCATTGGCTCCTTCTTAGGCATTTCTGCAGGTTTTGGCTGTTCTTTCTCTTCAGTTCCTCCAGAGGAGAATAATTCATTTATATCATTTTCTGCAAGTTCAGTTCTTGAATCCTTCTTCTCCTCCAACTCGGTTTCCACTTTATTATCACTCATTTTAGATTGAGAGTCAGATGGTTTTGGTGGGTTGGCATTAGATTTCCTTTTGCTTTTTATTTTTTTGAAAATAATAAACACGACAGCAAGTACAACAATCAGAATAACAAATAACACCATTAAAGTAATAATTGATGGGTTCTCTCCCAATGTAGAAGAACCAATGATGGCATTTGATGTATTTTTACTACCTGGATTTAAGACCATAAAGACCAGAAATAATAAAACAAAACCAACAAATACAAGATAAGATGCCTCTTTTTTTCCACTCTCCATGAAAAGAAAACAGTGTTTTTATTTAAATAACTTTTGATTTATTTAATTTTTTTATCAAATTCTTCCTTCAAACTCTTGAATAATTTTCTCAAAGAAGTAGAGGCGCTAACAAATTTTTTTTCCAAGTCTCCTGTGCCCTGAATCATCATTGTCGGATTGCTTATTAATGGATGCTCCACATTATAGGCGGCAATATCAACATTATGATTCCATAGCTCACTTCTCAAAGCATTGCAAAGAGTATGATCTCCGCCAATAATTTCAATCTCCAATTTTCCTTTGTCTTTTTCAAGAATGCTAATTTCCATAGATTCAGTAGAAAAGATTTAACTTTTAAACCTTTCTGTTCTTGAGCTTCAAAAGGTCTCCGACAGTCAATCCATTATCCCTCAAATTCAAATTAACTTCTTTTCGCTCTTCCTGAAATTCAATTAGTTTAACGCCCAAATATTGTTCTAATTTCTTTGCCAGAATAAAAGAGGGTTTCATGCTTCCAGTTTCAACCTTGTGAATAACAGATTCTTTCTCAGCAATATTTTTGGCTAATTCTTCCTGTTTAAGCCCTTTCCTTTCTCTTGCTTTTTTGACTAATTCAGCATAATCATTTATTATATTTTCATTAATTTCTTTGGTTTTAACAGGAATAACCCTTTGTGGCTCTATCAAAGGCTTCCTGATTGCAAGGATTTTTCCAAATTTGCTACAATCATGACAAACATTGATAATAACGCCTTCAACAATTGCTTTTTCAAGGTTTCCAAAATTTCTGCCGCAAATTTCACAACTTCCCATATAATTCTATATAATAAAAAATTTATAAGTTTTATTGATTTACAGCTTCTCTTAGCTCTCCAAGATATGTGATACCCTCAAATTTGATATCTTCATTTATTATTATTGTTGGAGATTTTTTTATGTCATATCTGTTTATCAGAAAACTTATGATTTCAAAATCTCTGTCAAAAGAAAAAATAGTAACATTGTCGGACTTCACTAATTTATCAAGTATATAACCCTGATTTTCTGAATCATCTTGGTTTTGATCATAGAAGTACAATATCAAATCATAATCAGAGTCGCACTGATTTTTTAATTTGGTAAATAAGGTATAAGCTCTAACTTCCAACAGGAAATATTTGCTTTTCAACAATTTATACTCTGTACCACTAAAGATATTTCTTTTTTCGTATTTAACCAATGTCTGTCCTATCTCAAATAACTGAACCGATAAACCTTCAAGCTCGGAATTTACTAAATCACAATGATTTCCGCCAAAAACATCTATGAACTCATTGCTGGTTATGTAATTTAAAGTCTCCAATTCTATATCACTTATGGAAGTGGAAGCATCTTTTATTCTTAACACATCCAGGCCATAACCAAGAAATAAACCCAAAGAAAAGATTAATGTGCCTATGATGAAACTTACAAAAAAAGCCTTGGTTAAATTTTTCTTTTTTACCATTCTTTACTTGTTTGGAATATCTCCTTAAACAATGCAGTCACCCAATGAAACATTGTTAATACTGGAAACACCAAAAAATATATAAAAAGATTTAAGGTAAAAAGCCTTGTTCTTTCCTTGATTATCTTATGTGCTTTATACAACAGGAAAGAATTTACCAGAATAACAATTATTATTGGAAAAATATATTTTATATCAATGGTTAATAAGAGATATTTCAAGGATGGCAAATCACCTATCGAAAAAATTTCAAATTTTAATATAATAATTTTTAAAATCCAGTTGTATAAGTTTCTGATTATTTCATAGGAAAATAGGATGAAAACCAATCCAAGCATTATTAAACTGAAAATATTCAGGGGAAGCTGAAAATTTCCATAAAGCCCGTATTTTTTGTTGAAAATGACATATTTGTATTTAATCAAATTATTAAGAAATCCCCTGTACCACCTAACTCTCTGATTCCATAAGTCCTTGAATGTTCCTGGAACTCTTGTATAAGTTATAGATTTCAGGGCCATTTTAACTTCATAACCTTTTGATTTTAATCTCATGGCTATCTCGAGATCTTCTGTAAGATTATTTTCATCAAAATATCCTAATCGTTTGATTAAATCAGTTCTAAAAACGCTTAACACTCCGTGGCTGTAATACAATGTATTTATTCTGGACATGAATTCCCTTATCATAACAGTAAAGGCATATTCTATTTTCTGTATTCCAGTGTAAATATTCCTTGAATTCAAAACTTTAAATGCAGAGATAACGCACCCAATTTTATTTTTGGAGAAATAAGTAAGAATGTTTCTTATGGAATTCTTTCCAACTTCAGAGTCTGCATCCAATACACCAAAGAATTCACCCTTCGCAATCCTTAACCCTGCATTCACTGCTGAAGCCTTTCCAATTCCTTTGTGTTTATTGTCTATCAATATAATATTTTTAAATTTCTTAACAACATTAAAGGTATTATCTGTGGACTCATCATTTACAACAATAATTTCCAGTTTATTTTTTGGGTAGTTTGAATTCAACAGGCTCCTGATTGTCCTCTCAATGGTTTTTTCCTCGTTATGAACAGGAATAATTATAGAAACATGAGGTAATTTTTTTATTTTGATTCTTCTGCCTTCGTTGAAAAATAAAAGGTTCAGCCAAAACACTGCTAGGATCAAACCTACAAAGGATACAATCCATAAAACGTAATATATCATGATATGCCCCAAATTTCATAACCATTATTATTGTAAATTAAATTGAAATTATCCGGGTTGTTTTTCAGTAAAAATAATAATCCATTGTTGTTTGTATTCCACACCAAACCATCTTTCATTTCAGGTGTTATTAGGATATGGCTAACTCTAAATTCCTTAAAGATATCCAGAACTTTTGTAAGGTCTCTTGAATAATAGATTTTATCCAGATAAAATAATCTCAAATCAAGTCTTGGGGCATAAGCATAATTGAAATCAATAAAATTCTTTCTTTGTGAAATTGTATTTATATAAATCCCATATTTCTCATGGGAAAAGATAACCCCCCTTGGGCTTGTTCTGCTTTTTAGAAACATAAGAGCATCATAAAGATTATCATCAACATCCTTCTTGGAATTTTCAATTAAAAAAGACAATCCAGAAAACAAGACACCAATTATTAATAACATAACAGTAAGGTTTCTGATTAATTTAGAGCTCCATTTTAATTGGTATATGTGCCTCAATCCCAAAGCTGCCAAAATGCATAGTATTAGATTAAAATAAATCAGGTATTTTATATTTAGGGCTATGATAAGTATGCTCAATACAAAAAATAGATAGTAAAAAAGGTGTTTATATTTCTCTGCCCATAATTTTGTTAAACCAAAAAATGCTAAGAACAACAGGAATATGCTCAATCCGTAAGTTCCACCAAAGTCAAAGAATAATTCATAAAAACTATGAGGAATTATATCCAATCCAAAACCGACAAATAAGTTATTAAGATATATTGTTAGTAGGATAATTGCTGAATAAGGAAGAAATTTCTTTAATTTTTCGATTTTGTAAAAATAAAATAAAAGAATTAATAATCCAAATAATATATGAACAAATCTAAACATGGGTAAAATCAAATAAACAACAAAAGCAAGATAATGAAATATTATTTTTTTTCTTGTGATCAGAAAGAATCCAAGAAGATTAAGAAATAAAGGAACTGTAAAAGATGTGAATTGGGTGAATGTATAAAGAAAAGCAGGGCTTAGTATTAGTATATAACAAGCAAAACTTAGTATGTTATTGCTGAATTTAAAGAATTTTAAGATATTATAAAATAAAATAAGTGATAAAAATCCAAATACTAAGGGCAAAAAGACCAGTAAATTATTCAGGCCAATGCCCAAAAGATTGGTTAGTACAAGAAACAAGGAACTTCCTAGATTATAGAGAAAAGCTCTGCCTCCAAAACTCAAAAAATCATAATTGGGTATTCCATTATTTATGATAAAATCAGAGATCCTGTAATAAAAATAACTCTCCTGACCATGAAGGTAAAAACCCCTGATTAAAGAAGGCAATGTGATAATTATAAAGCCAAATAAAAAGATATAATATTTATTAGCAAACAACCTTGTATATATTCCTTTTAACTTCTCTGATGCATTCTCCATCTTGAATATATTCTAAATCATCAATATTATAAAACTTTTTAACATCTTCATTTATATAAATATAATCTACGCTGTATTCATGAAGAATTTCTAAAGCCTTATTATAAGACCACCCACTATAAATAAGGTTTACATCATTCAGCCTTTCATGTGGATCAGGTGCAAGCAGAAAATTATCATCAATGAAATTCTGTCTTTCATTAAAATAAGTAACCAGATGCCCGTGATCCAAATAAGTTAATATGACATCATTTCT
>JAGVZC010000024.1 GCA_018302885.1 Candidatus Woesearchaeota archaeon | reverse complement strand
AAGTATAAAAGAAGTTATTAAACCAACAATTTATATTATTTGTTATCACTTTAAAGTTATTAATATCGAAAGGTTTATAAACTATTATTTCTACTCTAAATTAAAATGTTAAGAAAAAAACCAGAACAAATAATGGAAATTAGACCAAACAGTGGAGGTAGAACGTTTAGAATAGTGGACTATAATCCTAATGATGGAGAAGAATATAATCCTTTCACAGAAGATATAACTGGAACACAGGGTGGAATGAAAATATTTACTTCAGGAAAAGTAACTGAACAATTTTATAATGCACTTAATATACTAAAAAATAATGGGCATAAAATAATTTCTTTGGAAGAGGCTATTAAATTATCTATCTTTGAAAAAATCCGTGAGGTGTTTAAAGAGCCTTTTGTAGTAAGGGATGGATTTGCTATAAAAAAGGGAGAAAATGAAATTTATCTAACCAAAAATCCTTTGAAATATCCACTAGACCCAGAACAATATAAATTTGATCATGTTACTGGTGTTTATTTTAGTCCAAGTGATGAACAACTACAAAAATTATTAAATGATTCAGTTAAAATAACAAATAGAACATCAATTATACCTATACCTACAAATAGATTTGGAGATGATATGATAACAAGATTTATTCTTGGAAATGAATCTAGTGACATAGGGTTACATTTAAACAACGAAGGTATACTAAACCTAAAATTTGATCTTAGCATGGCTGACCTAAAACCATATTATAATGATTTAAAACCATTAGAGTTTAAATTAAGAGATGAAGAAATTTATATAGATGTTAACAAGGTGGACAGAGCTACCTTTGATTCTCATGTAAGAGGAATACGCCATTATTAATTTTCAATCAATAAGATTCCTTTATAAAATCAAAAAATCTATAAATAAACCAAAGTCATATATAACATTAGTTAATTATAAAATAATAATTAATATTTAAAAAAAGCTTTCCTTTATATACACTAATTCATTTAATTATAGAGGTTAATAAATGAAAAAAACAAAGAAAAAAATAATAAACAGAATCTGGAAATATCAGGACACAGGAAAAGAAAAAAAATATTTTTAACGAAAGAAATCAAGAACCCTTATATCTGGGCTTAATATGTCCACATAGTCATCCCTGCTTCTTACTCCTCTGAAAGATCGTTGGATTATCTCCCTTCTGGATTTATCAAAATAAAATAAATCCGCCCCCCTCTTGTTAATCTTGGACAATATTCTCCAGAACAGAGAGCTCTTGTCAGGATAAGGGAATTTTGTGAATACAATGCTCCTGCAAATATCTCCGGGAAAATCAACGCCCCTGTTGCACTTGGTAGAATACAAAATGTCTATTTTCTTGTCTTTAAACTTCTGTATAATAAGCCCAGTCTTGTCTTCGCTTTGTTCTTTTATTAGGATTTCTCTTGCTTTTATATTATAAATGCCATATTTGCTGCATTCAAATTCACTTGGTAAGTCCTTGAATGCATTTACATGGACAAGAACGGGCTTCTTAGCCTTATTCATGCATTCGGAAAACGCCTTCAAATATTCTTCCCTTGAATCATCTTTTTTAAGGTATTGATAGTTAAATTCTTTCTCATTTCCGATCTTTATTTTGTTTCTTTTGCCAATCTCTTTGACTTCAGCCTCTATAATCTTGTAATTCTTAATGCCAAATATATTTTCGAGAACTGATTTTGAATGCAAAGTTCCAGACATCATGACAAACACGTTGTTTTTATCTAAAAATTCCTTTAGCTTTCTCTCCAGATTGACCATAATTAATTTAACAACAACTTCATTCCTTTTGTTCCTTGAAAAAACAACATATGTTTCATCTATATAATTCTTGAAGCTTTCAAAATAAGAATGGACATTGAACAGATAATCCTCTTCATCATTTAATATTAAGGTTGATATTGTATGATTTAAGAAATAGCTCATTAAATTTTTTATCTTTGATTCTTTTAATATCAGTATTTCCTGATTTTCTATTAGCTTGTCACTGTTTTTTATCATGCTTAAGACCAAATCACTGATTTCAGGAATGAGATCAATGTCTTTGTATTTTGACATAAAGAAATTAATTCTGTTGCTTAGCAGGTTTAAATTGATTATTTTTTCATTGCCTAAATTATCAAGAAATTCATCGCATTCATCTATTATTTCAATCTCTGTTTTTGGTTTTCTGCCTATTGCATTCTCAATCTCATATTTCATGCTGTTAAAAATAATTACATCTGCATCAATATAGCTTTGATACTGGTTGTAATATGGGCAGTTTCCACCTCTTTTATAATACACATATTTTCCGTTTACAGCCTCGTATGTTGCAGGCTTTGCATCTTTCAGAATTTTAACCTCAAAATCAGCAGGAAGTACCGGGCTCCATGATGGACATGCAGGAGCAACGCTCATTCTTTTCACTTGTTTGTAGCTGTCAAGATTTTTTACATTAATAAAGGGATTCTTCTCGGCATACTCAAACAATTTCTGCTCATTCTCCCTGTAATTTACATCGATTGTGCACGGCAAAGATAAATTATCAGCCATTTCATCACTGAAGGTGCATCTAAAATTCTGCCTTCCAAACATGACAGATATTTTTAATTTTTCATTGTTGTTTTTGTTTATATGAAGATTGTTTGTATAATCTTCAAAATACTGGTTCTGCAGGTTTTTTACAGGAACAACTATTGAAGTTCTTCCAATTTCCTTTGCTATGTTCAGTGCAATGGCGCTTTTTCCAGTGCCGCAAAAGCCATGGATGAATATTATCTTGTATCCTTTTTTTATAGCTTCCATAACTTCATTGACTATATCTGATTGTGACTTTCCGTTTGAAAATACATAGGGCTTGAGATATTCTTTTTTGTTGTATAGACTCCATTTCATTCAAAGAATTAGTTCAATGATAACTTAAAAACCTAACCTTACACCCCGTTCTGATTGAAGAACATCATGGTATCAAAATGATTTGAATTTACCATGTTATATTTGTTTAATTGTATCAGGCTTTTGAACTTGATTTTATGGACTGCACTCCTTACAATTATGAAGGGAATATCAAAGCCATATCCATTGTGAGTTATGAACATATTATACTTGGGAGCTATCTCCCAGAATTTCTCTAAGATTTCCTTTTCATTCCCGATAAGGGCAATATATTCCTCTCCCTTGAGAACTATACATACAATCTTGGAATAAAGGGGGTGCAGGCTTCTTGATTCCTTGTCTATCTTCTTGTCCATCAGGTATTCTTTGACATACTCATCCTTGATCTCCAGAGGCACGGTTTCTATGTCAATAATTAAATTATTCATGTAATCTAAAAGGAGAAAATACTTAAATAATTAACCATTAACATTAAAATATGACTATTCTCTCAATTCTCGCAACAATTTTTGGGACACTGTCGGGGTTGGGAAATTTTCCCCAGGCATACAGGATATTCAGGAGAAAAAGTGCAAAAGATATTTCAATAACAGCGTATACTATATTTTTTGTAGGGGCAGTTATATGGATTCTTTATGGCATTGAGATAAAGAGCTTTCCAGTGGTTATAGCAAACATCTTCGGAGTAATAAACATTGGTTTGGTGATGGTTGGATGGTTCATGTATGGAAGGTGAAATTATCTGGGTGTCTACAAAGCAGTTAAAATGTAGTCACCTCAAAACAAAATCTTTAAATATGTAGTCACCTATTTATAAATATGCACATAGAAAAAAGAAAAGAAAAAAACAAAATAAAGTATTATCTTTCTCATTCATATAGGGAGGGATCAAAGGTTCATAAATTCAGGAAGTATTTAGGACAGGATTTAACACTTGCAAAAATCAAAGAAAGAAGAATAATCGCTGAAAAATTAATTCTGGAAGAAATTCATAAGTACAACATAATAAATGACCCGCTACGATTTAAACTTTCAGAAGAAGAAATAAGATGGATAAACGAAATAGAATCAAAAATTCCATTTAAAATAAATCATTTATTAGAAAAGGATTGGAGGCTATTCTCAGAAATATTTGTATATAACACAAATGCAATAGAAGGAAGTAAATTAAATCAGGAAGAAGTAAAAAATATACTGGAAAAGGATAAATGGCCAGATAAATCGAAAGAGGATATTGCAGAAGCGTATGGAGTTGATGAAGCAATAGCATATATAAGAAAAACAAGAGAGCACGTATCAATAAATCTTATAAAAGAAATACACAAAATCATTTTCAAGAATTCAAAACCATTTGCAGGGAAATTAAGGAAAAAAGGAGAGGAAGTTGTTGTAATGGATAATAGAAGCAACATCGTTCATGAAGGGGCTCCTCAGTTAAGGATATGTCATCTTATAAATGAATTAGTGGAATGGTATGAAAAAAACAAGTCAAAGTATCCTGGATTGGTTCTTGGAGCAGTTGTGCATAATCAATTTGAAAATATACATCCTTTCAGGGATGGAAATGGGAGAGTTGGAAGAATACTCTTGAATAATATTTTGATAAAACATGATTTGCCTCCAATAAATATAGATTTTAAAAATAGGTATGAATATTATGCATCCTTAAAATCATACGAGATAAATAAAAATTTAAAACCCACAATTGAATTATTTCTTAAGGAATATATGGAACTTAAAGAGAAGATTCTTAAAACAAAAAAAGAAAAATGGAAATTAATCCATTAATGGACAATTTCCTCTAAATCCTTTTTCAAATCCTTTCATGGATTCAAAGTCTCCGCTTTCTTTGGCAGTTTCCATCTGCTCCCTGAACTCCTTCATCTCATTGTGTCTTTCAACCATCTGATTGAAGTTTTCCTCGGTAAGCTGAGATTCCATCAAAGATTTCCATGCTTCAAAGTCGTTGTTTTCTATTGCTGAATTTACAGCTTCCATTTGCTCCTGCATCTGTGCCCCATCATTGTCAGATAGACCTTTCATTCCGTTTCCAAAGCCGAATGCAGAGACCATTCCAACGCCAACAAGGGCAACCATTGCAATTGCAAATACTGCAAGATATTTTTTATTCATGTTGCATCCCTCCTTGAATTCAGGAATAAAATTAATTTAAAAACAAGATGGACTTGAAATCCACATATATTTAAATAAATAATAACCAACAATAAAATATGAAACCATTCATTCCAGTTATACCCTCGGGATTTGAGACTGAGATGATATACTCATTTGTAATAATCCTGTGCTGTCTGATGATTTATTTTGGAACTAAAAATATCTACAAATTAAGTTCATATAAGGGAATAAATTATTTCAGGTCAGCTTTCCTGTTTTTTGCAATAGCGCTGTTTTTTCATTCATTCATAAAATTCATTTTGTTTTATTTTAAATTTGGGAGAATAATTGATTTTAGATTTGGGGCAATACCAATGTTTCTTTTCATGTATTTCAGTCTGATATCAATATTTTACTTGATTTATAGTATTGTATGGAAAAAATGGAGAAATATTAGGGTATTTCATTTTCATATTGTTGCATTGATAATATCTTTAATTAGCATTTTATTTCGAACACCGGATCTTTATCTTCTGCTTAATCTTCTCCTTTTCATATTTTTAGTGGTAATAGTATACAATCTTTATAAGAAATCAAAGAATAAAAATTTGTATTTAATTTATTCATTGCTTTTGATATTCTGGATATTGAATATAATTGATGTCATGATTCCGAATTTCTTTCAGTTTCAGATAATAATTTATCTTGCTTCACTGACTATATTCATGGCAATAACTTACAAGGTTCTAAAGAAAATTGGTTAAGATGAAAAGGGGAAAATTAGAGATAATAAAGGACATTCTAGCAATAATACAGAATAGCAGGTCAATCAAACTTACACCTTTGCTGAGAAAATCCAATCTGTCATCAAAAAGTTTTTATGAATATTTTAATGAATTAAAGGAGAAGGAACTGATAAAGGAAATAAAGGACAGGAAAAATAAAAAGATAATCATTACAGAAAAAGGTCTTGATTATCTGAATAAATATAAAAATATAATCGGGTTCATTGAAGAATTTGATTTATGACATCCTGTAAACAGCGGAATTTATGTTCATTCCAGCGCCCACAGAGGCAAATATGATATTATCCCCTTTTCTTAATTCATGGCCTTTTAATTCGCCTTTAATCAAAAGGTCATACAATGTTGGCAAGATTGCAACAGAGCTGTTTCCAAGCCAGGATATCGTCATCGGCATTAAAAACTATTTCTTCCAGACTTTGTACTGGATTATTGCAACCAATATTATTGTAATTGCTAAGAACCACCATGCATTTCTATTCTGCAGCCAGTTTATGAATCCAGGCCATATTCTTAACAGGAATAATATAAAAGTGACCACAGACACCTTAACTATTATCCAATCCCACATATTTAATCTTTTTATTTGTTTTTCAAACATTTTTTTCACCTCTTTTTGTAATGATTTATTATCCATCCAAGAGAAAGAATAATTAGGATTGCAGGAAACCACGGAACCTTTGTCTTTAATATCCCAATTCCATTGAGAAACCATAAAACTCCCAAAACAAAAATTATTGCGGCAAATGTCGGAAAGCTTCTGTTGCTCCAGAACCAAAACCCTTCCTCATTTATCACCTTTGCTTTTTTTATCATTCTATCAACCCCGTGCATCTCCAGTTTACTTCTGCATTTCCATTCTCATAGACAACGCATGCAGGACTACACCCCTCTTTTTCAGCATTCATATCTATCCACCATGTGTCTGTATTATCATTGTAATAAACATTGTCAGTTAATTCTCCCTCATTTATGCATTCGCTTCTTAATGCAATTTCAATTGCTTTATTCTTGTCAATATTTTTATTTTCTGTTATGAACAGGACAACACCGCCAATTATAACAATTATTACCAGTATAACCATAACCCAAATCTTGAATTTCTTTTCTGATTTGCTTAATTGCTTCCATGTCCTGTGATTTTCCTTCCATTTTTTCCTGTTTATTAGCCCAATCACAGCAAAGACCAAACCTATAATCCAGAAAAATGAATCATTGGCGATTATGCCTATAACAACCCATACAATTCCTATCCAGAAAAAATTATAATAATCTGTCTTGTGATTCTTGTACTTCTTCATTGCGATGAATACAATCAATAAGCCGATTATAATCAATAAAATTGCAATGCTTAGTATTATCCAAACCATAAAAAATAAACTAATTCATTAATATAAAAATCTATCCAATATTTTGTACAACAATAATATTTATATACAAAATATGATTTATATGGATTTTAATGGCAACAACATATGGTTTCAAGGATTTGAATTCTTATTTGGAAGCTAGAGATATATCATCTGAAAATAAAGAAGGAGCAATAAATATTATTAACCATGCTTATACCTCTTTTGTAGGTGGATTGGATGCTGGAGGTTATGAGATTATAAGGAAGTTGGATAATGGCATTGTGGTTGCTAGGTCAGAAAGAAAGGAAGTTTCAATTATAGTGAAAAAAACTAAATTAAATGGTAGTTTGGACGAGAGAGTATGTGAAATAAATATGGATAGTATAGATAGCAATGAAGTTGAGATATTATTATTATACTTTATGAATTTTGTTGATATCACTTCAATACCAAAATAAGAAAATCTTTTAAAATTGCAACAACACCATAATTCTATGAAATCAGGTGAAATAAGAAGAAAGTACATAGGATTCTTCAAGAAACACAATCACACTGAAATAATCAATTTTTCTCTGATACCTGAGAATGACCCAACTGTTTTGTTCACGACAGCAGGAATGCATCCTTTGGTTCCTTATTTATTGGGGCAGAAGCATCCTCAGGGGAAATATCATTTGAATTCCTGACAAAAGAACTAAAGATTCCAATGGAAAGGATTGCAGTTTCAGTTTTCAAGGGGGACAAGGATGTTCCAAAAGATAATGAATCAGAAAAAATATGGCTGAGATATATTCCAAAGGAAAGAATAAAACCCTTGGGAAGAAAGGATAACTGGTGGGGTCCAGCAGGGTTGACAGGCCCTTGCGGTCCGGATACTGAGATGTTTGTTTATACAAAAGAAAAAGCTCCAAGGGAATTTGATAATAATGACAAGAATTGGGTTGAGATATGGAATGATGTTTTCATGCAGTACAACAAGACAAATAATTCTTACGAGCCATTAAAGCAGAAAAATGTTGATACTGGTTTGGGGTTGGAAAGGGCAGCAATGATAATGCAAAATAAAACTTCTGTTTACGAGACTGACTTGTTCACAAATATAACAAAGAAAATAAAATCACTGTCAAGGAAAGAGAATGAAAAATCAATGAGGATAATAGCAGATCATCTGAGAGCTTCATGCTTCATCCTTGCTGAATTGATAAAGCCAAATAATACAGAGCATGGTTATATCCTAAGGAGATTATTGAGAAGGTCGATGAGGCATGCAAAACTTCTTGGAATAAAAGATAATTTCATTCCTGAAATAATGAAGGTAATTATTGATGATTATTCAAGTGATTATCCTTTGCTGAAATCAAACAAGGATTTCATTCTGACAAATGCAAAATTAGAGGAAGAAAAATTCCAGTCATCATTGGAAAATGGATTGCAACAGTTCAGGAAAATGAATTTCAAAAAAGTAATTTCCGGAGAGGATGCTTTCTACTTATACCAGTCATTTGGTTTTCCGTTGGAGATTACAAGGGATTTGGCTAAGGAAAATAATCTTACAGTTGATGAGAAGACTTTCAGCCAGGAATTTGAAAAGCATCAGGAAATTTCAAGAAAAGGTGCAGAGCAGAAATTCAAGTCAGGGCTTGCAGATCATTCCGAGGAAACAACCAAATTGCATACTGCAACGCATTTGCTTTTCCAGGCATTGAGAAATAATTTAGGTAAAGAAATTAAGCAAATGGGCTCAAATATCACAAAGGAAAGGCTGAGGTTTGATTTCTCATTTTCAAGAGCGCTGACGAAGGAGGAAATAAAGAAAATTGAGGATGAAGTGAATGACGCAATAAAAAGAAACCTGTCAGTGTCAAAAAAAGAAATGCCTTACAGGGATACATTGAAGCAGGGAGTTAATTCATTCTTCAAGGAAAAGTATCCAGAGATAGTAACTGTTTATATTATGGGAGATTATTCAAAGGAAGTTTGCACTGGACCTCATGTAAAAAATACGGGGGTTCTTGGACATTTCAAAATTGTAAAGGAGCAATCATCATCAGCTGGGATTAGAAGGATAAAGGCGGTTCTTGATTAGTTTTAAAAATTACATCCGGAATTTCTCCCCTTAGTCTAGCCTCAATGAATAATTTATTATTTACATATCTATTTACCTCACGCTTTAAATCTTCATCAGTTATTTCTATTCTTGACAATTCAGGAGTTACAAGATATAGATTATCAATCATTAATGTTTCAAACTTTTGCAGATTTATTAGTTCTTCTTTAATTTTCATCTTAAACCTATAATTTCTGGTCCCTTCAGAGGTAATTGGGAATCCAGTTTCTGGATATGTGTATTTCAATGATCCTCTGAGAATAGACTCCAAATTTCCCCTAACTTCTAACAATTCTTCCTCTCTGAAAAATGTTAGGAAAAACTTACTTCCTTCTTTCCATTTAACCAAAGGGATATCCCCTTCAGCATATCTGTAAAATTCTGCAGGTCCCCATATTGTTTTTTTACCAAGGGGAATTGAAACCCCCTTTGGACGAACAGGATTTTCGCAATATCTAAGAACATCAGGATGAAACAAACCAAGCTCACCATTTCTATAACTCCTTACTATAATATCTGTGCTATAATCAGGAAGCACACTAATTATTTTTCTTTTGGCATTTTTTACGACAAAATAATTTGGCTTGTTTAAATTCATGAAATAAATAACAAAGAAATTTATATAAATCTAATTAAAAATTAATCGGTAATAATCTAAAAATTTTAAAGGCTATTTTGGAATGATTATTTTTCTTTATAATTATGTTTATTAATTAATTTCTTTTCAGAAGTTTATGGTTTTGACATTGGATTCTTTATTGCAAGGCATGGATTTGACATTAGGGGAAATTCAGAATACAAAAGCAGATTCAAAAGATGAAGAAAGACTTAGAAGAAGGCATCTTGATGCAAAATACGGCAAAACATTGGATCCAATAAATGAGATTTCTGGCCTTATTGAATTATCTAAAGACAGGTTGAGGATAGGGGTGGAATATGTTATTGCTCTTGCAGACATAATGCAGAATTATGAAGGCAATAGGAGAAAAATCATAAATGTAAATCTAACAGAAGAACAAAAACAATTGCTAAGGGCAATTCCGGATTCTTTTAATTATGATAATCAATTGCAGATTGATTTGATAGAATCAAAAACAAATCATGATTTGGCTGCAACAATGGATTGGCTAAAAATAAAATTATTAATTGAACCTGCTTATGGACTGCAGAATGATGCTGAAGCAGTTCATTTCTTGCTTACATCAGAAAATGTCAATGGTCCTTGTTTTGCATTGGAAAATAAAAAAATAATGGAAGATTATGTTATTCCAAAAGTTACAGGCTTTCAGAGAATGTTGCTTGATTTTGGGGAAAGGTATATTGAAATGCCAATGATTGCATTGACGCACGGGCAACCTGCAGAATACACAACACTTGGGAAGAAATATCTTAATATTGCACATGCATTGGATGAGTCCCTTAAAAAGTTTATAATATACGATGAAAAAGGAGAAATGCATCAGTTCAGGTTTACTGCATCAATGAGGGGTGCTGTTGGGAACCTTAATGATAATGTTGCAGCATATCCTGATATTGATTGGAGAAAATCTCTTGATGCTTTGATTGAATCATTTGGGATAGAATCGCTTGACATGTCTGACCAGTCAGATACTTTCTTGAGATATCAGGCATTTGCAAATATACTTTCTGAAATAGAATTGACAATAGAAAAACAGGGAAGGGATTTCTGGGATGCAGTAAGTGGTCAATTATATAATAAGATAACAAAAAAGGCAGAAAAAGGTTCTTCAGTAATGCCTCAGAAGAAAAATCCTTGGTTGGTTGAAGGTGGAATAGCCATATTTGGAAAGGGAATTGCACAATTAAGATATTCCTTTGAAACAATGAGAAGATATCATCATGAAGGAGACATGAGCCGTTCAATATTGTCAAGGGACATTGGTGATGATTATGGAAAATTTTTTTTGGGAATTTCAAGAATAATGTCTGAAATGAAAAAATACGTTCCGAATGAAAATGAAATAAAAAGACAAATTAAGCAACATCCTGAAGTTTCAACAGCACCAATAATGAGTGCATTGAAGCAAATGGGAATTGAAGGTGATGCTTACAGGGAAATGCAGGAATTAAGTGGATTTAATTGTATTAGTGATCTTAATTGGGAAATTTATAGAACAAAATTATCCCTATTGTGCGATAAGCATCATATCATGGAAGAGAATAAAGATTATATAATGAATTTGCTTGATCCAATCACAGTAAGTGAAGCAATCAAAATGGGCAGAGACTGCATAGCTAGATGTAACAGAACATTAGACACATTAAATGAATTATATGGGGGTAAATAAAATGAGTAATTTGGAAGCATTAAAAAAAGAATATCTTGGAAGAGGGATAATCGTGGGAAAAACCAAAGAAAATACCCCCTTTGTTACTTATATATTGACTGGAAGGAGTGACTCCAGCAAAGCACGTACATTAAAATTTGATGAAAAGAATAGTGTCACTTATACTGCACCTATAGATATGGAGATACTAAATAAAGGTTCACCTGTTTTATTATTATATCCAGCTATAATGATGACTGATGATGGGAGAATTGCAGTTAGCAACGGAGCTCAGACAGAATTGCTTTACAATCATCTGGTAAAATTTAAAAGTTTTAATTATCCAAAAAATGTTTTGGAAAATATTTTTTCAGAGGATTTCTTTAGATATGATTCAAAATCAGGATTCATTAACATAACTTCATTTGAGCCAGATGAACCAAATTATACACCAAGAATAACTGGTTGCGTTATTGGTAGACATGGTGGGTGGACTATTGTTCGTCGTAGTAAAGAAGGTGAAAAAGAAAAGATATATGGTGATTTAGATTTTGAAGCTATGGAAAATGGTAAGGCAAAATTGATTATGACATACGATGGTGCTGATACTGGCAAGGAACCGCTACATTCTTTTACTGGAGAACCATTGGATTTAAGCTTGGAAGGAAGAACCCAGGAAAATATTGCACATGAAATAAAAGAAGCGATTAATCAAAATACTTTCATCGCAGTTGCAACGCAATTTGCTATTGGGAGAAGTAAACCGTATATTATCAATTTGCATGGGGACAGCTAAAATGAGAGGAACAGATATCACTGATTTTAAAAAAAGTTACAGAACAAGAAATGAAGGTGAATTTCCAGATAAACTTACAATCAGATTAAAAAAGGAATGGGATTTAAAGTACGGAGAGAATCCAAACCAGCATGCAGCAGTTTATTCTTTTGAACAAATAGCTGAAAAAAATGCAAGAACCATTGCAGAACTTACAAATATTGTTTCAGTAAGATCAGATGGAAGAGGAAAAGGTGGGCTTTCTCTGACAAATACAATGGACATCTCAAGGGCGATGAGCAACTTGAAATTCTTTCCAGATCCAACTGTAGTAATCATGAAGCACAATATTGTTTCAGGATTTGCAACACAAATAAACCCAAACCAATCATTGACGGATTTGTTTAGATTAGCAAGAGATTGTGATTTAAGAAGTAATTTTGGTGGAACATTGGCTATGAATGTCTCTTTAGATATTGAAACAGCAGAAGCAATGTATGAATTAAATTCGTTTTTTGTTGATGTATTAGCAGCACCTGAATTTGAGAAAGGTGTTTTAGGATATATTGAACAACAATCTAAAAATATTCGTATCGGAAGTTTTTCAAATCTGAATCGTTTGCCTAAATTTCAAGGGGACGATGCTTATGGTTTGCTTTCAATAAAAGAAATGCCTGGAGGAAGGGTTGGTGTTCAGGATATTTATCTGACAAGTATTAAAGGACCAAAAGATTTGATTAATGATCCAATGGTTGTTGATAAAGACGGAACAAAGCACATAATTGCAGAAGATCCAACCCCTGATGAAGCAGATGATTTGATTAGGGCATGGTACTTGAATATAGAAGGTGCAAGAAGCAATGGAGTGGTTATGGTAAGGAATGGTGTTCTTGTTTCTATGGGTTCTGGACAGGTTGAAAGAGTTGGGGCTGTGGAGCAGGCAATTGTAAAAGGAATGCAGAAAGCAATGGACAGGGAAGGAGTCTCATATGATCCCTTGATGGGAATTTCAAATTATAAAAATTTAAAAGACAATCCTTTTGAAGGGGCTGTATGTTCTTCAGATGCATTCTTTCCTTTTAGGGATTCTATTGATTTGCTTGCAAGAGTTGGAGTGACAGCAGTAGTGCAGCCATATGGTTCATTAAGGGACGCTGAAGTTATAGATGCTGCTAATGAATATGGCATTGCAATGCCAGCAACATTAGAAAGATGTTTTGGACATTTTTAGAAATTTAAATTATTTAATTTATTTCTTATATCTTCAAGCTCCATGCCTAACTCATCCATCTTCTCAATTTTATGGTAATTTTCAATCTTTACTTTGCTTCTTTCAACTTTTTCCTGAATTTTCTCGTGCTCTTCCTTGATTTTTAATGGCATTAATGTTTCAAAATGTTTTATTGCTTTATTAGTAATTCCTATTTCTTCCTTCAATGATTCCATAATCATGATTTTTCTTTCCCTTAATTCCTTTAATATGTCTGTCCTTCGGATTAACTCTATGTTTTCAATTGCAAGGTTGAGCAAATCCCTTCTTTTAGAACTAGGTTCAGTTACAAAACTGTAAAGCACTTCTGATTGATTCATTGTTCAAACAAGTTCTTGTCCATATAAACTATTTTTTGTTTTATTCTCTTTATCTGTTCATGCCATTTCTGTATCTCGTCATCCTCTTCAGCTTTAATCTGATGCAATTTGTTTAGAATATGCTCTGTGTTCATCAAACTCTCTTTAATCAGGTTAAGGGTCCTCATTGATTCCTTGTACTTGTCTATTTTTACAAACAACGTATTATCCCTTACAACATTTCTTGTGCTTGATTTTGCCATAAGCGGACTTTCAAAAATCTCCTTTTTATGGTATCCTTTTGGATATCTTTCAAAAATTTCTTGCTTATGATACCCTTTCGGATAATCATGCATTTCATTCTTCTTGTAATATTCTTTTTTAGGAATTTCAGCAACAACCTGATTATAGCTTGGGAGATTTAAATCCATTCCTGATAAATCCGGAAATGATTGCTCTTTGATGTCATGATGAATGGGTCTTGGAACATTAAGATCTTTTTTCTTAAACATATATAATCACCTCATAATAACTAAAAAACCTTACTTATTAAATGTTTTCTTATTATTCTACAATAGTAAGTTTTTTAAATAAATTATTACAGTTTATAATCAATGAAATCTATAATGCATTTGTTTGAGGAGCTTGTAAAGGACAAGTGCGGTCCAAATGGAGTAAAGATACTCAGGCTGCTTGAAGACAAGGAAAATGTATCAGAATTTGTTCTGTCAGAAAAGATTGACATAAATATCAATGAGTTAAGGATATTATTATACAAATTGACAGAGGATAATCTTATTTATTCTATTAGAAAAAAAGACAAGGAAAAGGGATGGTATATTTATTATTGGACTTTTAATTTCAGGCATGCAAGGGATTTGCTGATTAAATACAAGGAAAAGAAGCTTGAAGAACTGAAAAATAAATTATTGCACAAGGAAATTCCAAAGTATGTCTGTCCAAACGGATGCGTTTCAATTAATTTAGAGGATGCAATGGAAGTTGAATTCAAGTGCACAGAATGCAATACTTTGCTGAATTTAAAGGAAGTAAAATACAATGAGGAAATATTGAAGAAGAAGATATCAGAGATAGAGGAAGAGCTTGAAAAAATAAGAAAGGCTGTTATAATTGGGGTGGTGCCGGAAGAGGAAGTCAAGAAAATAAAGAAAAAACCAGTGGCAAAAAAGAAAGTCAAGAAAAAGGCTTTCAAGAAAATTAAAAAGAAAACAAAAAGCAAAACAGCCGGTAAAAAGATTCAGAAGAAAATTAACAAAAAGATTTCTGAAAAGAAAAAATTTATCAAGCCAAAACAAAAGAGCAAACCAGTGAAAAAGCCTGAATTGAAGAAGAAGCCAGTGAAGAAAAAATCAGATAAAAAACCAGAGAAAAAAGGCTTTCTTGGAAAAATAAGAAGAAAAATTAAGTTCTAGAGCAGTCCAAATAATCCCGCAAACACCTTGCTTCCATCCAGAGGAGGAATTGGAATCATGTTGAATATGAACAGCCACATGTTTATTATTTTAGTCAGGTGCCAGAATAAGAATTCTTTTCTTTTCAGTTTTCTCTTCAATCTTAATACAAGTATTGCCGAAACAAACAATACAATGTTTATGAAAGGGCCTGCGAATGCAATTGCACTTAATTCAAGGGGTGCGTTTGGAGCTACTGAAACATATCCAGGAGCTAGAATAAGAAAAGGGCTTCCTATTATTCTTAAAAAAATACCAAGCCCGAGACCGAACCACCATATATGAAACATTGCGCTGTATCCAAGGGCAAGACCTGCAAACTTATGTGCCAGCTCATGCAGTATAATTGCCGGCGCAGTTACAAGTATTGCAAACTTGATTCCTTTCCAGTTAAATCCTCTTGAATACAATCCAGGGATTTTTATGTATCCGGAAAAAATGTATCCAATAGCAAGGGTAAGAACAATAATATAGAAAATCTCAGTAAAATTTGTTATCATGATGCAGCATATACATTGTCTTCTTCAGATTCATCAAGCAATTCTTCCATGAAAAACTCTTCAAAATCAAATACATCTTTTTGCTTTTTTTTAATCATTTTATGTCAGAAAAGCCCAATAACAATAATATCAGTCCTATGAACATGACAAGTAATATGATTCCTCCTTTGATGAGAATCCATACTGCACCCAGCCAGTGTGCCCATATTCCAAACCATATTGCTACTATTAATAATATCAATCCTATGACAACTTTAATCAAACTGTTTAATGCTCCCATGTTTTCACCATTATTTATATTGGCAAAATATTTAAAAATCTTTTGAAAAAATTTAAATATCTATATTATAGAAGATATGTATGTTTAGACACCAGCATTTGATAAGATATTTGTTCAAGAGGGAGTTATCAGAAATTTATGTCTCAATAGGATTAAGGGATCTTGCTTTGTCAATGACGGGAATCTTTGTTCCTCTGTATTTGTATATTGACCTGAAATATTCATTGACAAGCGTTATGCTGTTCTTTCTTGTATATTCTCTGGCCATGCTGTTTTCATCTCCTTTTGCCGGCAAGTTTGTATCAAGATATGGAATAAAACATGGGATTCTTATGTCAATGTTCGGGTTTGTGATTTATACTTTGTTATTGATTGTGCTTCCTTATTCTCACATGTATTTTCTTCCTGCATTGATATGGGGGGTTTCAAACTCTTTTTACTGGGTAAGTTTTCATTCTGATTTTACCAAGTTCAGCGATGGAAAAAACAGGGGGCAGGAAGTTAGCCTCTGGTTTATTACAGCATATCTTGGGATATTGTTGGGGCCAATACTGGGTTCTATAATAATAACCTTCCTTGGATTTGAAACTTTGTTTGTAATTGTGAGCCTTTTGCTTCTATTAAGTGCAGCTCCTTTATTCTTATCCTCGGAATTTTACCAGAAAACACACTTCTCATTTAAGCATATTTTCAAGGAATTTCCATTGAAGGAAACTTATATTTATATTACAATGGGGTTGAGAGTTGTAGTATCTCAGGCTGCATTGCCTATATTTGTCTTTATTATATTGAATGAATATATATCTCTTGGTGCAGTTGCATCAATTGCAGCATTGGGTTCAATGATTATCGGATTTTTTGTTGGTAAATTATCAAGGAATGAGGCAAGAGAAAGAACAATGTTTAGGTATGGGGC
>JAGVZC010000027.1 GCA_018302885.1 Candidatus Woesearchaeota archaeon | reverse complement strand
ATTTCCGCATCTTCTGGACCAATTGAAACACCGCTTGATGCAGAGACTTCCAGAATATCACCTGGACTTACCTGTGATACTACTGCTGCACCTGTTGCTGCTATTACCTGAGAATCAGTTAGAGGAATTGCTGCAGGAAACAACAATGTTCCATCAGTTGATACATAAACATCCTGAATTTGTCCGTCAATATTTAATGTTGTTCTTATAACACCATTTGTCTTTTCTGAACTTACCACGGTTGCTTCAACACCCTGCTGTGATAATAAATTTTCATTTATATAACTAACAGCATTTCCTGTTATCTTTGTTGTTGATCCACTAAAACTAAAAACATTGAATATAGAAAGCAGAAACAAAACTCCAAAAACAACGGCTGCCACCTGCCACATATTTATCTTTTTCGCCATGATTAGTACCCCCTTATCTTATTTTAATAAAGTAATTATTTAAAAGACTTGCTATTTAGAATAAAAAAATAAAAAAAAGGGTTTATTTATTGGTTACCCAAGATAAGCCCATTAAAATAAATGCTGCTGTCCACCAGTTAATTCCCCAGTTAAATACTGACAAGTCAGCCAATAGGTATAGAATACCTGCAATTAGAGTTACCCAAGCAACCCAAGCTGGACATTTTCCCATCATCTTCCAATACACCTCCTTTTTTTATTAAAAGATTATAAAATTAGATAGTTATATTAATATAAAAAGGTTACTTTTAATGCAAAAATGAAATTCAAGAAAAATTTTATTGACAGATACAGCAAACTGACAGACATTGAAGAATTCAAGGAATACTGCTTAATTGATTTAAGAAAGTCAATAAGGATAAACACACTAAAAATTTCTGTGAAGGATTTCCTGAAAAGAACAAATCTGGAATTGGAAAGGATAAAATGGTGCGATGAAGGATTTTTTGTAAAAAATAAAATCACATTAGGAAATCTAAATGAGCATTTCCTCGGATATTTCTATGTTCAGGAAGCTGCTTCAATGCTGCCCCCATTAGTTCTGGATATAAAAGACAAGATGCTTGACATGGCTGCTGCTCCCGGAAGCAAGACAGGGCAAATTGCAGCAATAATGAAAAATAAAGGCTTGTTGATTGCAAATGATCCAAATTACATCAGGTTAAAAGCACTGAGCCTTAATCTGCAAAGATTGGGTGTTACCAACACTGTAATTACAAACATGAAAGGATATTTCATAAAGGAGAAATTTGATTCCATATTATTGGATGCTCCATGTTCAGGAACAGGAACAATAAGAAAATCACCAAAGACAGTTGACATATATAATCCAAACATGATTAGGAAATTAGCCTCTGATCAAAGGGGGCTGATAAACAATGCGTTCAATATTCTAAATAATGGGGAAAGCCTTATTTATTCAACATGCAGCCTTGAGCCTGAAGAAAATGAGGGGGTTATAAATTTTTTATTGAACAGATATGAAAATGCAAAGGTTGAGAAGATTAAGTTCAAAGGATTGAAAACTTCTGATGCTGTTTTGGAGTTTGAAGGCAAAGAGTACAATTCTGAAATCAAAAATTGTGTAAGAATATGGCCACAGGACAACAATACAGAAGGATTTTTTGTTGCCAAGATTAAAAAATTGTAAGTGGGCTCGCGGAGATTTGAACTCCGGACCTCTGGCTTTCCTAGATTGTTGCCAAAGGCAGTCGTATAAGACCAGTGCTCTCCCAAACTAAGCTACGAGCCCTTAAGAAAAACTAATTTAAGTTTGTTTTTAAATATTTTGATAATATTAATAAACAAAAAGAGCAGAATAGACATTAGTAGCATAACCTTTATAAATCCTTTTTTTGTTCTTTGTAATAAATCATACTGGAGGTATATCAAAATGGCTGAAGTCACAAAAGAAATACAAGATAAGGCTTATGAAGCTATAGAGCTAGCTAGAAAATCAGGTAAGATAAAAAAAGGAACAAATGAAGTAACAAAGATTATTGAAAGGGGAAATGCTAAATTAGTTGTTGTTGCTAAAAATGTCAATCCAAAGGAAGTTATTATGCATCTGGAGCCTTTATGCAAGGAAAAAGACGTTCCATATGTTCTTGTTGAAAACAAAGAAGATTTAGGTGCAGCAGCTGGATTGCCGGTTGGAAGCTCTGCAGTTGCTGTTGTTAAAGAAGGAGATGCCCTGAATATAATAAAAGAAATAAGAATCAAATTAAGCAAGTAGAATGGTCAAGAATAAGAAAGAAAAAAAACAAGAGAGAAAAGAGAAAAGAAGAGAAAAAAAAGGGATTGTATCATCCAAGGAAAAAATAAAATTCACACAGGAAACTGGCGGATTGTTTTCTCATGCTTATCCTGCAACTGTTGAGGAAATAATAGGAAGAACAGGGACAAGAGGGGAAGCAACACAGGTAAGATGCAAAGTTCTTGATGGAAGGGATGAAGGAAAGATATTAAGAAGAAATGTAAAAGGGCCTGTAAGGGTTGGCGACATTCTTATGCTAAGAGAAACTGAAATTGAAGCAAGGAGATTAACACAGAATAGAAAATGAACTGCTCATTCTGCGGAAAATCAATACCTAAGGGAACCGGAAAGATATTTGTATTTACAAGTGGAAAAATTGTCAATTTCTGCTCATCAAAATGTGAAAAGAACATGCTAAAACTAAAGAGGAAGCCACACAATGTAAAATGGACAAAGGAATACGAAAGAGTCAGAGGAAAAAATGATTGAAAAAACATTGGTCCTGATCAAGCCTGACGGCGTTGAAAGAGGATTAATAGGAGAGATAATCTCAAGATTTGAAAAGAGGGGATTAAAAATAGTCGGAATGAAGATGGTAAGAGTAAACAAAAATCTGGCTATGAAGCATTATACTGAGGATATTACAAAAAGAAGAGGAGAGGCTGTAAGAAAAAAATTAATGAATTTTATAATTAATAATCATGTGATTGCTATCTGCCTAGAAGGTGTGGAAGCAGTCGAGAATGTAAGAAGCATGGTTGGAGAAACAGAACCAAAAAGCGCTGCTGCAGGAACAATAAGGGGGGATTATTCACATATAAGCTACAAATACGCCGATGATAAAGAAATGGCTGTTCCCAATCTAGTTCATGCATCTGCAAACAAAAAGGAAGCTGAGCAGGAAATTAATTTATGGTTCTCTCAGGAAGAAATATTTGATTACGCATCCGTGCATGACAAGCATACAAGATAATTTAATTATGCTGCTAATTTTCTAATTTTTTCTTTCAATTCAGTATGAATATTTGATATATCACTTATATAAGGAACACCCATATCATCTAGTTTTCTTTTATCATCTTTAGTTAAAACTGCACTGGTAAATGCCAACTGCATTAAATTTGGATAGTTTGTTTTACATTGGTATATGAAAGAAATATCTGACTCATTAGGTGGTGAATTTGGAGGAATCTGTATATCTGATAATGCCAAATAAAATTCTTTAGACCTTTGCTCTAAAATTTTCAATGCTTTTTTGTAAGTTCCTGCAGTCTCAACATGAGAACCTTCAAAATTTCTAAGAATTAATTTTCTAACATAATTTGACAAAAACTCATCTCCAACAAATAAAATTCCATTATTCATTTTACATCATATCCTGAGGCGGCATTCCATGCTTGGGCATTCCTGAATCACTTCCAGTGCCTGCTGCTATCACATCATCTATTCTCAAAATCAACTCCGAAACTTCTGTAGCAGACTTGATTGCCTGAGTCTTAATTTTCAATGGCTCGATTATTCCTTCCTTAATTGCATCCATTGTCTTTCCCGTAAACACATTTATACCAATATTCTTGCTTTTTTCATGCGCTGATTTCAATTCTGCAAGAACATCTATAGGATCAAGCCCTGAATTCTCTGCCAATGTTCTTGGAATTATCTCTATTGAATCTGCAAATGCCAATGCTGCCAACTGCTCCCTTCCTGACAAAGTATTTGCATATTTCCTTAATTCCTTTGCCAGTTCTATTTCACAGGCTCCTGCACCAGGAACTATTTTATTATATTTTACTGAAGATGCCAAAACTCCAAAAGAATCTCTTACTGCCCTTTCAATTTCATCAACAACATGTGATGTTCCGCCCCTTATCAATAAGGTAACTGCTTTTGCTGACTGGCATTCCTTGACATAAGTCATTTCCTCGTCCCCGACTTTCTTTGCTTCAACCACTCCTGCTTTTCCCAATTCCTTTTCAGTCAGGTCATTAAGGTTGTTTACAATAACTGCACCAGTCGCCTTGGCCAATTTTTCCATATCTGATTTCTTTACCCTTCTTACAGCATATATTCCTGCCTTAGCAAGATAATGCTGAACTAAATCATCTATTCCTTTCTGGCATACAACAACATTAGCTCCGGATTTTATCACCTTTTGTGATAATTCCTTAAGAATTCTTTCCTCCTGTTCAAGGAAACCCTGTATTTGATCAGGTGAGCTTATCTGTATCTTGGCATCTATCTCTGTTGATTTTATCTCCAATTGAGTGTCAAGCAATGCGATCTTTGCATTTTCTATCTTCTTTGGCATTGAAGAATGAACCCTTTCCTTGTCAATAACTATCCCTTTTATCAATTCAGAATTTTCAACTGACTCTCCGGTTTTTTTCTCTATTTTTATATTATCCAAATCAACTTCATTTCCATCCTTTACCTGCATTATTGCTTCAACTGTCAATTCAGCCAGCTTGCTTTTTGCAATCTCTGCACCTTTTCCGGTCATTGCCGTCAATGCAATGTTTCTGTATGCATCTGAATCTGAAATGTCCTCTGCTATATCATTTAGAATTTCCAGTGCCTTTTCAGAGGCTTTCCTGTAACCCTTTATTATAATTGTTGGATGCAGATTATCATCAAGCAATCTTTCTGCATTCTTCAGTAATTCACCAATTAGAATTGCAACTGTGGTTGTTCCATCGCCAACCTCATTATCCTGTGTTTTTGCTGCTTCAACAATCATTTTGGCTGCTGGATGTTCAACTTTTATTTCATCGAGAATTGTTGCTCCATCATTTGTCACTATAATATCCCCCATTGAAGAAACCAGCATCTTGTCCATTCCTTTCGGACCTAAAGTTGTTCTTATTGTTTCTGCAACAGCCTTGGCTGCCATAATGTTGTTTCTCTGAGCATCCTTGCCTATTGTTCTCTTTGAGTCTTCAGGCAATATAAATATTGGTTGTATTTGATTGTTCATTTTTAACCCCCTTGTGCTATCAAATCTAAATATTTATTAAGCTTTTCTAAACTATCAGTTTCTCTATATTTTTCACCATGACTTATTGTGATTGGATACCTATTCTTAAGCATTTCAATTGTTGATTTTAAATTATCAAAAAGGTTCAGATAATTTTTTAATTTTGATTTTGATTCTTTCATAGTATCAATATCTTCTTTTGATATGTCCTCCAAATCTTCTGCTTCCCCTTCATATAATTCTTCTATCATTTCATACATTCTGTCTATAACCGGTTCAAAACTTAGATGATAATCAAAATTTTCATTAGATCCTATTTTTGTAATAACAGCTAAGGGGTATATCCCATTATGTGTAAAAGCACTATCCCTAACAGATTCTACTCTGCTTCCTCCGCATCTAAGAACACCAGAAGGTATTCTTCTATCATCTGTTACATGTTGAAAACAGACATTCTGAAAATTGACATCTCTGTATCCAATTGCCTTTAAAGGATTTATCAATTCATCTACAAAATCATTAAATTGTTTCATTTTATAATTCTTCATAGAAATTCATATTTAAAGGTTTCTATTAGTCACTTAAAAGTAGTCTACAGGTAAAATTTGAATAGAATCATCTATTTTAAAAAAAGAATACATATTTTGCGTGATTTAACTAATATTCTTCCTCAAACTTATCAACTTTCTCTTTTTTACTGTATCTTCCTGCCTTTTTCCATTCCATTATTATTCCCTGGTCATAAGGGTCTAACTCTTCAAATTCCTTGTCATCCATATCATATTCTTCGTCTTCCATCATTTCCTCATCTGCAAATTCATCTCCCATATTTTACACCCCCATTTTATTAATTAATATGGAAAGTATATAAGTTTGTGTTGTATAGTTTACCACAACATTTATATAACAATTAAAAATATACATTTTTATGCAGGAAGATATTTTATTGGAACTGGGATTCAGCAAGAATGAATCAAAAGTTTATTTTTCCCTGTTAAAAAAAGGATTAAGCACAGTAAATGAAATTTCCAGCGACACCTCAATACACAGAACAAATATTTACGACTGCATTGAGAGGCTGATTGAAAAAGGGTTGGTAAGCTATATCTATAAGGAAAGAAAGAAATATTATCAGGCCTCTAATCCAAACAAACTAAAGGATATAATAGAAGAAAAGGAGGAGAAACTTTCTAAATTATTGCCTGAAATGTTAAAATTTAAGCATTCTACACCAAAGGAAGAATTAGCAGAAATACATAGAGGTATTAAAGCCGTCAGAATGAATCTTTATGATTTCCTAAGGAAGAAAAAACCAATATTGGTATATGGAATTCCAAAAAAAGCACTTACCATTATGGAGGATTTCATATTATTATACCATAAAAGGAGAATCAAAGGAAAAATTGTTATGAAACATCTTTATGATGAAGATGCCACTAAAAGAATTAAGCAATTAAACAAAATGCCTTATACATATGCAAGATATATCCCTAAATTAAGAAATTCCCCCGTATCAACAAATGTTTGTGGTGATGAAATCCTTTTTATTTTATGGAGTGAAGTTCCTTATATAATTAAAATAAAAAACAAGGAAATAGCAAATTCATACAAGAAATATTTTGATTTGCTTTGGAAGATTGGAAAGAATTAATTTAAACCAAAATGTTCTTTTAATTTACTAAAGTTCTTTCTACTTCCAATATAATTCATAATCCTTTTTTCTTCTTCTTTTAAAGTCATTAATAAACTTCTTCTATATTTTTCAGGAATTCTATTTATATCGAGTGTTGGACTAATTATTGGACTCATTGGTTTATTATAAACAACCGGAACGCTCATATACATTGGTGTTTTGGGAAATTGTAAATTACTACTGCATATATCCTTCAGATTAACATTTATGGCCAATGTATCTTTATTTCCTTTTAACATACATTCTAAACTTCTTACAATTTCAGAGGCAAAGAATGCTGATGTTTCTCCATGAGCATAACTCTGTATTTCTTCTCCATAATCTGATATTGCCTTGGATAATAATTCTATTGTTCTTGCCCTATTAAAGTAAAGCCCCATATCATCATTGGTATAAGATACTTTTCCTTCTTCTTCAATGTCTACTTTTTTAATTTTTATTCTGGTTGGTAGAAGACCATAACCATGTGGACCCAAGATATCCAAATCCACCCTTAACTCATCGACATTATGCCCTTCTGATCTTAACCAATCTCTCAAAATACGCCTGCCCCTTATATAATCCAATCTTGTGAATCCAACTATATTGGGCTTATTTGTTTGAGAATATAAATTAGCAACCAAACAATTTGGAGTTATTGGATTTGTAACCATAAAAATCGTCGGGTTATTATTTCCAATACCTTCCATAATGTCTTTTATGTCTTTGAAGTATACGCCCGTTAAATCTTCCCTTATATTATCCTTTCTCTCATTTCTTCCAATTGTTACAACCACCACATTGGATTTTTCTCCTAATTCATTTAAATCTTCTGTATAATTAATTGGAAAATCTTCATGCGATGATTCATTTTGTTTAATAATTGCACTAATTCTTGTTACTTCATCTTGCTTACTTGATCTACCAAATACATTTATACCTACAACACCCAACTTATCATGTTCATTCAGAATGCTTGTTATTAAGGCTGATCCTATCCCCCCAACCCCAATTATTCCAATATTATATTTTAATTCTTGTTCCTCGATGTGGTTTTCACTACCTTTTTTCATTCTATCCTAAAATATTCCAAATACCATTTCCCCCAAATCCTTTTTGAATGAAGTTTTATAAACCTTTCTTTTAGATAAACTTAAAAATTATTAAATCTTATCTTGGATATGTATTATGAGGAATTAGCCAATATTTATTCTGAACTTGGAAAAACAACAAAAAGACTTGAAAAGGTTGATATTATCTCAGAATTTCTAAAAAAAGTAAGCAAGGATGAACTGAGCAAGGTAATTTATCTGTTGCAGGGAAAAATCTATGCTGACTGGGAAAATTTCAAATTGGGAATTAGCCAGAGATTAATCCTGAAGGTCATTAATCAGGCTACAGGAATTCCAGCAAACAAAATTGAGGATTTATGGAAGAAAAAAGGAGACTTGGGGAAGGTTGCAGAGGAATTGATAAGAACAAAGCATCAGAGGACATTATCAAGCAAGAAACTGACATTGAACAAGGTGTATGATAATCTAAGGAAACTCTCAAGCTTTGAAGGCGAAGGGACAGTAGGAAAGAAAGTTTCCATTGTTACAGAATTATTAAGCAATGCTGATTCTGAAGAGGCAAAATATATCATAAACACTGTGGTTGGTGACTTGAGGGTTGGTGTTGCTGCAGGAATAATAAGAGATTCGATTGCAAAGGCATTTTACAAAGATGTCAAGGAAATTGAGGAAAATTACAATCTAAGCGTTGATTACGGAAAAATTGCTGAATTAAGCAAGGAAGGAAAATTAGAATTAAGTTTGACCCCGGGGAAACCAGTAAAATTAATGCTTGCCATAAAAGTTGAAGATGTTGAAGAGGCATTCAAGGCTGTCGGAAAACCTGCACAATGCGAATACAAATTGGATGGATTCAGGCTGCAATGTCATTTTGACGGCAAGAAGATAAGTTTATTCACAAGAAGCATGGAGAATGTCACAAGACAATTTCCTGACGTTGTTAAATATCTAAAAGAAAATGTCAAGGGGAAGAATTACATCCTTGATTCTGAAGTTGTAGGCTTAAGCAAGCAAGGAAGGTATCTGCCTTTCCAGAAAATCTCCCAGAGAATAAGAAGAAAGTATGACATTGAAAAGACAGCAAAAGATTTTCCTGTTGAACTGAATATTTTTGATGTCATGTATTACAATGGAAAAAATCTAATGAATGAATCATTAATCAAAAGAAGAAAGATAATTGAAAAAATTGTAAAGGAAGAAAAAGGGAGAATAATTCTGACAAAGAAATTAATCACTGATGACAAAGATAAAGTAAACAAATTTTACAATGGAGCATTAGCAGCCGGAACAGAAGGATTAATGGTTAAAAATCTGCAAAGCAATTTCAAGCCAGGGAGATATGTCAATGGATGGGTTAAATTAAAACCAATACTTGAACCTCTTGATCTGGTCATCACCGGTGCAATATGGGGGGAAGGAAAAAGAAGCAACTGGCTTTCAAGCTTCATTGTCTCCTGCAGGAAAGGTGATGAATATCTGGAAATAGGAAAAGTTGGAAGCGGTGTAAAGGAAAAAAATGAAGGCGTTACATTTTCTGATTTGACTAAAACATTAAAAAAATTAATAATAAAAAGTTCCGGAAAGAATGTTGAAATAGAGCCAAAA
>JAGVZC010000015.1 GCA_018302885.1 Candidatus Woesearchaeota archaeon | reverse complement strand
TTGCAGGAGGAATGTGGTTAGGCACTTGTATATCTGGAGCATTACTTTCTCAGTATACTCCTTTGCCTGCAGTAAGAGAAGGTCTTTTGGCTAGTGTTGTTGCAACATGTACTGGAACAGCAGGATCTTTGGCTTTTAGTATTTATGCTTCTGTAGTTATGTTATCAACGAGCATTGCTGCTTCTGCTAGCACCCAAGAAACACAGGATGATGAAGTTAAATTTGAATTGACTAAAGAAGGAAAAATTAGGTTAGGAGATTTGGCTACTTTACAAAAGACAATTTCTAATGGTGCTAAAGATACAGATTATTCTGGACTTGGATTATCTATTGGTGGTCAAGCACTTAGTTTGGCATTTGCTTCTGAATCATCAAGAGAATTTACTCTCTATCTTGCTAAACAAATTGTAACTTTAGGGGGCACTTTGAAATATAAATTTGTGGAAAAATGGTATGAATGGTGGATAAAAAAAACCGTTGACAATATCAAATATTGCTTTGAATGTATTTAATGTTCTGCTTACTGTTTATAATATTTATTCTACTGGACAGTCATTTAATACAGGGCAATGTGTTCCTGAAGATGCATATACAAACAATAATAAATGTGAACTATGCGGTCCTGGAGAAGGGCAATGGTTCTGTACACAAGAAAGATGTAATATTTTAGGACAGACCAATGGCCATTGTAAATGGATATCAAAAGACGATGCAACCAATGACGGCAATTGCATTCCAGTTGATGTCAGTGACGCAAATCCCCCAATAATAAATAAAATCAATGCAAAAATTTATGACAATAACAATAATTTTGTTGGTGAAGAATATGAATCAAGTAAAAAAACTCTTGATATTGATTTGACAACTCTAAACAATGCATGGAGAGCAACAAATGTTACAATAAACTTTGAAACAAATGAAGATTCCACATGTATTTACACCAAACAATCCAAACAAACATTTGAAACTGATTCTTTTGGAGAAGAGAATGGATTTTCAAAACAACATAAGTTAAGTGTTGATTTCACAGACGGAGATAAAACAGCAGGAACACTGCCCATCTATCTAAAATGCATGGATGTTAATGAAAATATTATCAGTGATGATAATAGTTATGTGAAAATAATATTCCCTCCAAGACCAGATACTGAGCCACCAGTTGTGAAATACATTGATCCAATAAAAGTCATGCTTCCAGAAAATACCAGACAACTTAATGTTCAATTAATTTCATATGATGAGAAATTGGTTACTGGATGTAAATATTCAGAATCACAGTCAGATTATGAAAGCATGGAAAGTGCATTTGCTTCTGCAGGAAGAATTGATTGCCCTGATTTAGTTTCTGGGAATAATAAGTGCAATATATTCACAACTAACTTGGATGTAAGCTCTGGAGGAACACAAATAAATTATGATAATATAAGAAGCCAGTATCCTGATGCTCCTGAAGAAGTTCTTACAAGCCTTGAAGGAATGAGGACTTACTTCTATAATATATCCTGCATAGATCCGCAGGGAAATTCAATAGAGGAGCCATATAGATGGAGTTTAAGCGTTGTTCCTGGATTTGATATAACTATCAATGCACCTAATGTAGATGTTTACAATAAAATTATGTTTAACATAAGCACTGGAGGAAATCCAACAATATGTAGTTATTTCATTGATAATAATCCAACCCAATATAACTTTACAGATCTTTTTGCTTATGACCATAGCGTCGAGCATGATGGTTATTTAAGTGAAGGTTCACACACCGTAAGATTTGAATGTCAGGATTATCCTGGAAACAAAGCAACAAAAGAATCCACATTCAATGTTATTGTTGAGGATTTAATTATAAATTCGATTACTCCAAATGATGAAACTATTTATTCTGATACAATAAATCTGGAAGTCAAGACGCAAGGCGGTTTATATGCAAATGGAAATTCAACATGCACTTATGATGGGAATGAAATAGAAGACAAATTTACCGTAGGCAATGAGACAACCCATACAATGGAAATTACAGGATTGACAAGCGGAACTTACAATTATGACATTGTGTGTGTTGATGATGCTGGAAAAAGAGACAGCGAAGAAATAACCTTCAGGATTGATTTGGCATCAGTTCCTGGATTGACAGCAGTCTATACAGAAGGAAGTTTATTATCAATTGAAACAAGCTCGAACAGCGAATGTAAATACTCTGATTCCAATTTTGATTATGGTGCTGGGGGAGTTTTAATGACATCAAGTGATGGATTTAAACATCAGGCTGTTTTACAGGATGTGTTCTACATATACTGTAAGAATCTTAACAATGACAACATAAACTTACAGCCATTTATTATTTATCCATAGATAAAATGAATTATAAAGTTTATTTATATAATTTAATAGAAAAATTTATATATATCATCATTATGATAATAGTTATCTCTATGGTGATAAAAAATGAGCATAATTGATGTACTCAACAAAAAGAATAATTTGAGAAAAATATTTGGGGAAAGAGAACTTGTTATCATAAAAAAACAGCTCCTTGGAGTTCAATTAAGCCCATCTGAAAAAACAAGACTTTCCAGAGATATAAAAAAGAAATTAAATGCTGTAAAAGAAATATCCAGGTTTAATTTTGATTTTGAACTAAAAAAGGGTTCGGAGATAAAAAGAATAATAGAAGAGACTAAAGAAGTTATTATAGAAAATAAAATGTTTTCAAGAATTAAAAGAATTTTCCTGTTTGGTTCTGCTGTTGAGAATAAACTCAACCTGAACTCTGACATAGACATTGCTGCTGAATTGACAAATGTCTCCAGAGATGATTCCAATAAATTTAGGAAAGAAGTCATGGGAAAAGTTAATGAAAAAATTGACTTTAAAATTTATAATTTGCTTCCAAAGAAAATCAAGGATGAAATTTTATCCAAGGGGAGAATTTTATATGAAAAAAAGAATTGATGATAAAATTAAGGAAGTTAGGAATTATCTTAAGCAACTAATGTCCATTAAACCCGATAGTCTTGATAAGTATGTTGCTGATTTTAAGACTAAAGCAGCGTGTGAAAGATATTTTGAAAGGATAGTAGAGTCTGTGTTTGATCTTGCTGTTCTTATAATTAAGGAGAAAGAATTGCCTCTTCCTAATGAAAATAATGAATCATTTGAAATTCTTAAAAAAGAAAATGTGATTAATTCTAATTTAGCTAGAAAGTTAAAAGAAATGAGGGGTATGCGAAATATAATTGCACATCAATATGGAAATATCGATGATGAACTTGTTTATACGGCAATCAATGAAGAATTAAACGAAGATATTAAAAAATTTATTAAGCTAATTGATGAATTATTTAAAAATGGCAATAAAAATAGAGGTTTAAAATGAAAAAAGGAATTGCAAGCCAGGTTTTTATCTATATCTTCATGGCTATAGTCATAGCATTGATTTTATTCTTTGGTTTTAAACAAATAGTCGGCATACAGGATTTAACACAAAAAACATACTATGTTGCTTTCAAGGAGGATTTAAATTCTGCTGTGAGCGATATATATTACAAGAATGCAGGATCTGTCTTGGTTTTTTCCACGTCATCAAGAAACAAACCTTTGATTTTACCCAAGGACATCAAGGAAGTCTGTTTTGGTGGCAATGAAATTATTTTTGATAACTTAAAATATGATAAATTTGAAATTGAGAACCTTAAGGGCGACATATGCATAAGAACAGTACAAAGCAGCCTTACTTTTAAACTTGAAAATGTTGTTGTTGGCGAAGATGTTTATGTTGAGATAAGCGAGGCATGATGAAAGGACAAATATATTTTAACTGGATTTTTGTTGTTGTCATAGGGGCTGTTATGCTTACCTTCTTCGTTGGTTTTGCAGTAAAATACAAAGATTTGCAGGAGAAGAAAACAGAAGTTGTTTTTCTGAATAATCTGGATAATGCGTTGACTAATCTGCAAAGCTCTTCATTTACAACATCAACGAACATTGATTTGCCTCTGGATATAAACATAAATTGCAGCAGTGCAGGATACAGCTTATTTATTCACCAGAAAAATGATGTTAGTTATTTGCTTGCTTCAAAGAATAAATTAAGAAATAAGCTATATATATGGTATGAACCTTATGAAATGCCTTTTTTTGTTACAAACTTCTATTATTTGATAGATGACAGGACAAACATAAGGATAAATTCAAACTTTTACAATGAAATCATTGGAAGCATGCCAGATTCCTTCAAACAAAGAGTTTCCAGTGATCCAAATGGAATATTAATTCAGGGCAATGTCAATGAAGGCACTGTTAACGGCAACAGATATACGGGCAGGGAGATGCTGTATGCTGCAATATTCTCAGAGAATTATAATTGCTTTTATGAAATAGTCAGGAGAGAATTCAATAAAGCCATTATAATATATCAAAACAAGGCATCATTGTTAAGCAAGGGCGGATGCAATTATAACAGAATATTATCCGAATTAAATAATTTGCAAAATAACTTCAATTATCAAACCATCAATAATATTGAACAGATGAATAGAGACTTGGCAACAGCAAACTGCCCAGTGTTATACTGAACCTTTTAGAAAAATGTTCACGAAAATAAACAATTCAAAAAAATAAACAATTCAAGAAACAAGATGAATAAAAAAGGAATGGTTCAACTGCAGGAAAGCATTCTTGTGATGTTTTTTGTAATGATAATTATAATTATGGGGCTTATTGTTTTCTATAAATTTAGCTTAAATTCCCTGCATAATTATGAGATGGAATACAGGGAACAGCAATTGCTGAGCTCTTTGATATCCTTTCCAAGCAAATTTGGATATACTTATTTGGGAAGCTCCAACAATGCAATAGATACAAGCAAGCTGAAATTATATAATGATCTTAATTATGGATTCAGAAAAGTAATAATTAAACAGGTTTATCCTGTTTCCTCTGATGACATTGAATGCAATGCCCAGAATTATCCAAATTGCAATACTTTTATTGTTTATAACAAGCAAAGCCCCATATTAAAGAATGTTTTGATAGAATCAATGCCTGTCAGCTTGTATTACCCATTGACTGATCAATATAATGCAGGCAAGCTGACCATACAAATTTATTATTAAGATGAAAAAAGGACAAACTGAAACTGTAGGATTGGTGATAATTGTAATCCTATTAATCTTTATAGCAATATTTGCCTTGTCTTTTAGCATAAAACCAAAGCAGGAAAATGATGATATACTAAAACTTAAAGCCAATGCATTAAGAGCAAGTGTGCTGAAAACAAACCTGTGCGGAAGCGTTAGTGTCAAAGATGAATTGGAAAACTGCATTGATGGCTATAATGAATGCATTGATTGCGGAGAATTGAGCAGTGAGGTTGTAAATATAATAAAGAATTCATTGGAAAATGAAAAATATAGCTTTACTGTTTTTGGCAATAATGAGGTTTTCATGAAACTTGGAGGTTGTGTTGAAAATATCACTGCTGTTAGCGAGAATTTAGGCAATGGGGTTGTGGAGGTATCACTTTGCCGACGATGATTTTTTTGAATGATTTTGCAGTTTTTAGATGTAAAATGCCGCTAGAAAGCCCGTACTATTTGAATTTTAATGAATTGAATGTATTTCATGGTGTTGACCATAGAAAACTTTATAAACAAATAGAGATGGATGGAATAGTAATATTTATATAGGGGTTGTACTCCTATAAATATTAATTGAATAATAAACAAAACCCGTTTTGGGAAGTCACTGGAGGTGTGATGAATGCAAAAAATAAAGAGGATTGTTAAAAAAATAGGTGCGATTTCTACAGGTGCTGCTTTTTTAGGTGCTACTTTGATGGGGGCTATGGCAGCTGATTTGAGTACATATCCAGACCCATTCGTTGTTAATGGTGCTGAAAATAATGCTGTTATAATTCATTCTAGCAATGGACTAGATTCTGCAGCTGCAGGATATGTTCTAACAGGATTGAGCGGTGCTGTTACTTCCACTGGTGGAACTGTAACAAATGTTGAAGGTGGATATAAATTGGAATATTCTGGAAATAAATTTAACTTGAATGATACGGCATACGATATAAATACAAAATTATCCAATACACAATTACCAGTTATTTTAAAGAAAGGCACATATGATGATGATGAGGGTACAAATACAGCTGAAACAGAATATAGACAAGAATTACAATTTACGGATAGAGGATCCCAATCATCTGAAAAGAGTATTTGGTATATCTATGATCAAAATACAGAAGATAATAATAAGCCAATGGGAGATTACATTTACTTGTCCAAATCAAGCGGTGCTTTTGTATATGTCTATGATTTTAATTTAGATACACCCCTTACAGTTGCTAATGCAGCTGATTTACAGAGCACTAAATTAAGCTTGTTAGGCAGAGACTTTACAATAAGCAGTGTTGGTTTCACAACCGGTAATGTTACAAAATTGACTTTATTGGCAGGAGATGTTACACAAACTGTAGCTACAGGTGATACTGTTAATGGCGTTACATTAATTTCTGTAGATACAAATGGTAACTCATGTACTGTTGAATATGGCGGAGAAACAATAACAATCAATGATGGATCCACAAAGACAATGACTGATGGTACAATTATTGGTGTTACAAAAGTTACTCCAGCAAAGGCAGGGTTTAGTGACTTTTGTGAGCTTAACATTGGTGCTGATAAAGTTGAGTTAGAAAATACCAAAGAAGTAAAAGTTAACGGCGATAAAATTACAGGATCTTATGTAAAATTTAGTGGTACTAACTTTGATCAGTTTAATGTGTCTTATAAACCAGATTCAAAGGTATATTTAAAACCTGGAGATGAATTTGAAGATCCGGTATTTGGAGCATTTAAATTAATCTTTGGGGGTATTGTAGAAGATAGCCCAGAGGATGTTATATTTGATGCTTCAGGTGAAAAAGTTGATCTAACAGCAACCAATAAAGATGGTGACACTACAACTTGGACAGTTGCTTTTGCTAATACTACTGGAAATGGAGATGTTATGCCTGGTGCTGATATAGATGAACCTTTCATTGCTCTTGAAGGAGATTTTGTAACTAACACAAGTATGGCAGAAAGTGAATTATCTTCAATGACAGGAATAAGATTTTTGTATAGTTTTGATGATAGATCTCATATCTTAAAAATTACAAATATTAATACTTTAGATAACAAGACAACTTTCTATGATGAGACTACAGAGACAGAATATACAGAAGAATGGGAGGGTGAAGATGGGAATATGCAGTTTACATTTATGTCAAATGTATTTACTGTGAACTTCTCTAGAGGTTCATATAGAACTGCTGATGCAACTGCTACAACTGGAGTTCCTCAACACGGTGGATCCAATGATGTAATATCCTTTGTAGATATTAATGATAAAGGACCATCTTATTTCCTTAGGAATGGTGGAAATGTAACCTTTTGGGCTAACTGGTCTGGTTCATCATCCTCTGTAAGTACGGGCAGTGGAGGTGGAGGAGACTTTCCTGGTTTACTTAACTCTGACCCATATTGGTTTAGTGTTACTGAAATAGATTCTGGAGTAGAAACTAATATACCTCTTAATGTTGTAACTGTTAACTTAACTTATTCATCAACAAATCAAGAGATTAATTTTGAAGCAGTATCTTCGCTTAGCGCCCTTGTAAGTGGAGCAACATCCTTGAAGCAAAGTGAGAAAGCAGATACTACAATTAAATCTGGAAAGACATTATATGGTACATTTATCGAACAAATAATACCAACCGGTGCAGGAACAGATAGTATAACTATGAAAATGCCTGATGAAGCAACATATGCTGAAGTATGGATATCTCCAATGGGTGCAAGTGTTACGACATCAACTGAAGCAGCAACAGGTATTGACTTGATGAGTGAAGATGAGGTAACTGATGTAAGTATGTACAACGCAATTGTTGTTGGAGGACCAGCAGCAAACAAGATTGCAGCAGATTTGTTAGGATTGACATACCCAGCAGTAGCAGAAGCATCTGGATTAAGTGAAGGAGAAGCTATACTTAAGATGGTTGACAATGGAGCAAATGTTGCATTGTTAGCATTCGGATGGGAGAAAGACGACACAGCAAGAGCTGCTAAGGTATTGCAGAGTTATGATGCATACTCCTTAACTGGAAGTGAAGCATCAGTTACAGGTACAACTGCAAATCCAACAGTAGTAACTGCTTAAAACCTTTTTTCTTTTTTTATTTAATTTTTTTTAATCGAAACCTTTTTTAAGATATAGTTAGTTATATTTTTATGAACAGCAAAATAATCTTGACTATATTCATTGCCTTTATTATGGTTACCAGTGTTATAGGGTTTATCTGGAGCTCTAGTTCAACCGAAGATAATTTTGAGATTTTAGAATACAATAATCATGAATTTAAGAATGTCAATGGAAAATATTTATTAGATATAAATTCAAATGAATATATCTTTGATAATTCCCCTTATGACTTAGGCGATATTAATTTAGATAATTTTAATTTGGAATCCAACAAATATTACATTCTTTTTGATCCAAGCGACAAGGATCTTAATATGGAATATTCAATCCAGAAATTATACTTGGTTTTGAGTTCTTTAGGAATTAATGTTCAATTGGCCTGTTCAAAAGAAGAAGGATGTGACAATAATTTACCTATAAAAACTTGCGAGGATTATTCCTTTTACTTTAAAAAATCAACAAACACTAAAATTTATAAAGATAATCTTTGTTTGGTTGTAGAAGGTAATAATGAAGGCATGAGCAAAGCAATCGATAAAATTAATTTGAGGTTATTGAATATTTAAAATGAAGGAAAAAAACAAGACATTAAATTATGCCATTTGGTTTATAATAATCTTAATAGTTGCTGTAGGTGCATGGATTTTTATAGGAGATATTAATTTTGGAGGTAATAAAATTACCCCTTATACAACTTACAATAATTATGTTATCTATGAAGTTAATGACGGCAATGTTTTAAGGTATAAAGTTGAAGCAATTGCAAACGGAGGAATGAAATATATTCATAACTTCAGAAACTACCCTTCTGACTTGTTAGATTTGAATTATGAAGATCCACAATTTATAAAAGAAAAACTTTTGTATAAAGATATCAGCACTTCTATGAGGAAAGATAAGATATATTTTTCATATAATCCAAATATGGATGGTTCAGAAATCCTGACTGCCGGAACTTTAGTTCAGATTTTGGGAAATTCAAATGCCGGCATATTCAAGATTCCCGTCGTGATAGCATTTTCTGAGGATAGTTCAAATGAAGATTTTCCAATGAAAACCTGCAGCGATGCAACCAAAGAAGTTGGAATTATTGAATTGAGATATGGGGAACCTAAACTTTATTTAGAAGGAGGCTGTATTGTAATTCAGGGAGAGAACAGGGAAGATTTTATAAAGTATAATGATTTACTATCTTATATACTCTTAGGGGTGATTGGATAAAATGAAAATTGATGAATACCTTCAAAAAAAACAACAGATGAAAGACAAAGAAGTGCAAGCCCTTGATAAAGTAAAGGAATTGCAAGAGACTGAAAGAAAAGCCAAGGAACTCAGAGAATCTCTTAAGGCTGAAAAAAAGAGACATTTACAGAACAAGATGAATAATTTTACTGTTTTGGGAATGGGATTCAGACCTTGGACATTAAATGATATGATAATTGTTTTATTAATGGTTGGTATATTGGTTGTTGGAGGAATTTCATTTATTCCAGGAGAAGAAGTCTCTTCTGATACAAATTCTGATTCACAAGGTTTTTTCAGCAAATTATTTGGCGGTTTTACAGTAAAATCCGTTGATAACGCTGAAGAAGCTGATATTGATGTAAACACCGAAGATAGTTCTGATACTACAGATTCCTCAAGTCAGGAAACCAGCAATGAAGATGCTTCTGCTGATTCAGAACAAACAGAAAATACAAATCCAGTTGATTTTGATTTTGATATTAAGTATCAGGATTCACCTTTCACAAAAATTAATGTTACAAGAATTAATTACTTATGGTATGGTTTAACAATTAGAAATAAAGAATCTTTTAATATTAAATGTACTGTAAATCATTATGTTAATGATGAATTGAAGGATGACAAATCAGCAATTACTCTTGAAGGCGGAGGTGAAAGACTTATTAATATGAGGGAATTGGCTTCAGATGCTGTTGATACTTTATCAAGAGTTAAAGTTGAGATAACTTGTTCGGATGGCAGTGATAGTTCAACTGAAAACACTCAAGTACAACATTTAAAGTTTTACTTTAGTTAAACAAGAGAGAAACATTTATAAAGAATGATTATATTAAAATTATAATATAAGGATTAAAATTATTATTTAAAAAGAAAGGAGGATGATTCATAATGAAATTAAGAGGTGCATTTAATATTTTTCTTGTTTTAGTTTTACTTTCCATAGGGGTTTATTTTGTTATTGG
>JAGVZC010000002.1 GCA_018302885.1 Candidatus Woesearchaeota archaeon | reverse complement strand
TCTTTTTTTGTTAGATATTATTGTAAGATTTCTTATAAATAAAATAAAAAATAATGGAAATAAAAAATAAATATATTTTTGTGATTCCCAATTAAGTAATATACTTAATGAGATAAAAGGAATAAATAAAAATAAATAGATTATATATAATTTATTGTTTCTTAATTTTTCATAATTTGAAATAAAACTGATTAACCCAAATAATGATAATATAACAATTAAAGGATAATTTTCTATTAAAAAATTAATATAATACATATTAAAAAAACCAAAATTTATGGTGGTAAAGAATGTCGAATTAGTTATTATTTTATTTAAGAAAGGAATATTAATTAAAGCAAGCTTCGCTATAATTATTAGGATTAAGGAAGTTATAATTATTATAATTGAATATTTTATATTTTTATTTTTTGTTACTATTAATAAAAGTAAAGGTAACAAGACTAGTAATCCAATTTGATGTGTAAAAATAATCAAAATAGTTATTAAAATGATTAATATTTTTTGATATATAATTCCTTTTCCTTTTATAGATTTATATTTTAATAAAATAAATATAAGTAACAAATAAAATAATTGAAATAGTGCATACATTCGTGCTTCCCTTGCCCAACTTATTTCCCAAGGAAGAAGGCTAAATGTTAAAGTTGCTAAAATTGCAATTTTCTTATTAGATAAATATTTAATTATAAAATAAATTAAAAATATTGATCCGAGACTAGCAATAATGCTTGGAAACCTTGCTCCAAAAGGATTAAAACCAAAAAATAACATTGATAAAGATGTTAATAAATTATGTGTTAAACTTCTAAGATATAATGTCCCAGATGGGAGAGACATTATTCCTCTTCCCAAAAAACTTTTTGAAGCATATATAGATGGAAATTCATCATCTCCAAAACTTAGATTATTTAAATTATATGCTCTAACAAAGAAAGATACTGAAATAATTAAAATAATTAAAATAGAATAAAACCATCCTTCCTTATACATCCATTTAGCAATATTTCTCAATACAGGAATTTTATTCAGATTAGGAAATTTTATAGGAAATTCTCTTTTCTTAATCTCTTCTTTAAGCTCTTCATCTTTTTTTTCTTTATCAAGTTCAAAATTTATTTTATTTCTGTTATGCCAAAATGTTACAGCACCAAAAGCAATTGCTAAAATTATAAATCTTATAATATTTTTAGTGATAAACTCAAATTTGAAGAATTGATTAACAGTGATTAAAACCAATAATGCAAGAAATATGTAAGGAACTATATTAAAAAAAATAATCTTACCTTTTCCAATATAATCAATTTTACTTTTTTTCTTTATTAGTTTTTCATCTTTTTTCTTATTTAAAGAATTAATATTATTCAATAAGAAAATATTATCTTCCTGTCTTTTTTTATCTAAATCTTTTATAATCTTCTCAAACTTTTCTTCATTCTTGGATAATATTTCATTAAAGTTTTTCTGTGATTCTTCAATTTTATTAATTATAAACTGCTGATATTGTTTGTTACTAATCTCAATTGAATCAATCTTTTTTTCATAAAAATTAATAATTTCCTTCTTTTCTTTTTCAAGTTTTATCTTATCTTTATTATGTTCATTTTCCAAGCTTTTCTTTAAATTTTCAATATCTTTTTGCTGTTTTTCTATATATCCATACCTGTCTTTATACCATTCTAATTGATTAATCAAGCTATTTTCAAATATACTTTCTTCTTTCTTGCCTTTATCAGCAGAGAATTTCTCCATTAATTCCTGTATTTTCTTTTCTTGCTTTAGCTCAAGTTTATACAACAAAGCTCTTTGTCTTGATTTTTCTAGTTTAGAACGAAAATATCCTATTTGTCTTTTTAAATAAGGTAATACTTTTGGTTCCTTATCTAGTTGTCTAGTCTTTTTAATTTCATTTTTAATGTCTTTTAAATTATTTAATAAAAAACTTTTAAATGAGCTTAACTTACTATCAATGTCTTCTTTATCAAATTTCTTTCGTGAGAATTCTTCCTCTATTTTTTTTATTTTAGTATTAATATTCTTCTCAAAATCTGAGATATAGGTATTTAGCTCTTTTTTATCTATATTTTCCTGTTTTTCCAAAGAACCTTTTATTGATTTAATATCCTTTTTTACATTAGAAAATGCATCTTTGAGTTTTCTGTCTATAAGAATAATCTTCTTATTTACTTCTTTATCTGTATCCTCATTATATGCCATTTTGTCACTATCTTACAATAATAAAACCATTTTTAAAGCTTACTATTTAACTAGAATTCAACATTTATGAACCTTCAAGTCATCATTCTCATATATAACATTACATCCAAGCAGTATATTATTCAACTTCTCTATCTGGAAAGACTTAAGCTTGGAATATGAAAAACCATCAACAATAAAATAGAAAGATCCTTTAGGCTTTTCAGTTAAAATAGGAGCTCCAGTATAAATATCTACATTATTAAAAGAAATTGTATCATTTCCAGCTCCAGTCATAGAAAAAGGGAATACATAATCTGGCTTCTTAATATACCATTCAACACCTGAAGAAAACATAGTAACTAAAGTATTATCCTTTAACTCCATAGCAATATCTTCAGGAATATCTTTATAATTTATCTCAGGAGCAGAAACATCATAGTAATTCTTGTCCACTGGAACTATAACATTCACATAAGTAAATGGAAATATCAAATTAGAAGGAAGAATTAAAAGTATGAAAACAGAAGCCAACATCATTTTTCCATATTTCTCATATAAAAATGATATTAAAAGAGAAGAGTACAACACTAAAGGAAATACAAAGAAATAAGCATATCTTAAAGCAAAATACTTAACAAAAAATACCCCCCCTAAAAGAAGTATTGAAGGAACAACCAAAAGAAAAGTTAATCTTCTTTTCTTCTTAAATGACCAAATTACCCCTGGAACAATAAGAATAAACAAATACTTGATGTTTGTAAGATAAGATGCATATCTACTAACATAATTAACAGCAGATGTTGTTGATGCAGTTGAAACTTTAAATAATCCTATAAACTGACGTATAAGGGGTATTAAAGTAATAAATGAAAGATATTTTTGCTTCTTATTGTAAATTAGCATATGTCCTATAAAAAATGGAATCAGAATAAGACCAGCTATCTGAGTATCCACAGTTATAAAAAATGAAATAAGTGCAAGATAAATAAATTTAGGATTTTCTTTTGATTTATACAATAAATATAATGATAAGAAGAACATTAACTGAAATAACTGATAGAATCTTGCCTGTCTTGAATAGAATACTTCCAAGTAAAATACTGCCATAAACAACGCAGAAATTAACCCGCCTGATTTTGAATATTCTTTCCCTATTTTATATGCAAGAAATACAGTTAACAAACCACAAATTACTGAAAAGAATCTTACCATAAAATCAGTAGATCCAAAATTCAAGAAAAATGCCTGAATATAATGGAAAACAAGTGCTCTGTTATACATTGCTCCTGAATCAAATAGGATATACTTTCATCAATCCAGAAAGGTGCATTTCCTAAAGCATAAATTCTTATGAAAAATGCAAAAAGTAAAATTGCAGCTAAAAGTGTTATCTCAACTTTTTTATTCATTAAGATTAGATATCTCTTAACACTTTTAAATATTTCAGTTTATTTAAAAATGGTGTTGCACCTTTCTTATTATAATTGATAAACCTTAAATATATTATTTTTTAGTACATTTGGGGTTAGACTATGAATAAAGAAGAAAAGAATGAACTTTTAAAAAAAATAGATTTTTGGTCAAAACATCAAGAATTGGATAAATTTAATATTAATGATGATACTAATAAATATTTTGGGGATATTTCAATATTGATAACTGTATCTCTTGGAATAATTGGGTTAATTAATATGATTCCATTTATAATAAAACTTCCAATTTGTTATATAATTCTTATAATAATTATAATAATTGAATTATTGGTTGTAGTTATATATTATATAATAAAAAAGAAGAAAAATTGGTTGTTAAAGATTAATCAACATAACAATCATTTTAGAATAAGAGAAGCAATGATTAGGGTTTGGTATGATTATTTATTTGAAAAAAAGATTAATAAGAAAATTTTAATAACAAAAACTGAAGAGATTAATGAATTGTTCACAAAAATTATGGAAAAATTAAAAAGAAATCCAAAAATGGGCAACAATGAATTATATGAAAAAGCAAAAGAGATTATGAAGAATTATAAATATTTATAAGGAGAGATGACATTTATAAATTATGAAAAGAAATTATTTTTATATAAATAAGGAATTTGGTGATGAAGAATCTGTTAAAATTGGTTTAAACTGGTTGATTTCTATTTGTAAATTAAAGAAAAATGGTCAAGCACTTCTTGCAGTTATACAAAAAGAAAACTTAAAAGGAATGATAGAAAATGTTTTAAACAGATCCATTATTAATAAGTTAATCTTGAATAAAGATGTTATTTTGGAAAATATTCAATTAAAGGTAATTACAGAAAAAGAAAGGTTATATGATTGGAAAGGTCCAATTTTAATAGCATTTCCTAATAAAAAACTTCTTGATAAAATTGATAGTATGCCTAGTGTAGTAGATGTTTTAGTAATTCCTTATAGTTTAAGTGAGATTCAGTATTGGATAAATACATGGAATGCTCAGTCCTTTGGTGAAAAAAGAAGTGAAGAACGACAATCCTCTTTAAGCTCACTTACTAAGGAAGCATTAAAGATGTTGGTTAATAGTACAAATAAGGGGATAATACACCCTTTAGATAAAGCAAAAACAGTTGATCTATTTAAAAAGTTAATATATTCTGGTGAAAAGATTAATGCTGATGATGTTAGGGTGTGGTTAGTTAGGGAAGGGGAATGGAAACCAAAAAATGCCGATGATGTTAGAGAATTAGTTGAGAAAATATGTGTTGGTAAAAATATAAAAACAATTGGAAAATCTTTTTGGGAGGATAATATTTTAGATCAATTAAGAGCTAAAATGAATGAAGTTTAATTTTCCTGAAATTTGTTAAACATAGCATTTAAATATAAATTATGTTTTAATATTAATTAATTTTCATAATGATAAGATGATGACTTAGAACTGTAACCTTTTTGTTGGTGAAAACTACTCAAATTCAACACTTCCATTTTAGTGGTTCTGTTTATTTTAGTATGTTTATCCTTCATTTTCACCTATCTAAAGTTTACAATTTGGGTTTAAAATAACCTTATTTAGGGCTCTTTATTTCTTCTTTTCAGATGCCTTTTTATCTAAAATTATTTTCATACTATCAATGGCGTTGCACAGCTTTGCACTAAAATAGCCTCCTTGCATTTTTTCTATACCCCCTGCACTTTTAATAGCTGGAACTTATCTATAATTTTAAATAATTTACTAAATTACTTGATTTATGAATAAAAAGTATACAAAAAGAGAATCTAATAGAATTACTGAGAATATAAATAATATTCTAAAGGAGTCCAAATTTAGATTTAATAATCAAAATGAAGCATGGAATGATTTAGATAAAAAAATATTTTATATGCTGGGATTTGCCTCTCTTTTCATAGGTTTCATAATAGTTAATGACCTATTTGATATCTTTAGTCAAAATATCTCAATTATATTTAAAATATTTCTTTTAAGCGGTTTAATACTTATTTTTATTGCAAGTTATTTATTGATTAAAATAATACTTCCAGCAGAATTCAAAACGAGTGCTTCCGTAAAAGATTTACTAAATTCACTAAACCAAAATAGACTGTTTAATTCCAAATTTCATTTGATAAATATATATGAGAAGATGAATAATGATAATAATGTAAGGTTGAATAAAAGAGCCGAAATCTTTAAAATATCTGCATACTTAATATTAAGTGGATTGTTTTTGATAATTTTATCAAAATCTCAATTAATAATAAGCTTTTTATTTGGACAAAATGGATAAGCAAAGAAAACAAGAAAGGATGGTTGAAGATTGGGAGATTCAAAAGATTCCTTTATCAACAACTGGTTCCGAGTCTTGTATAAAATCTTATGTTGGGAAATCTACCAAAGATATTGAAGTAAAATAATTTAAGTTAAACTAAATTATTTTACTTCAATTGGTTTTACTAATATTTATAAATAATGAATCCATCTTATCTATGTCAAGACTACCAGAAGTAGTTATCCTGTAGAAAGATGGACAAAGATTTAAAAGATGTGTTAACTTATTTTTTTGGAACTTTAGTAGGGGAAATTGTATTCTTTTCTGGAGTCTATACTCTCATAAAAGATATTCATTTAACTATAATTTATAATATTTTAGCAGTTATTATAATTTGGTTAGTTTATCTACAAATTAAGATATCTAAAAAGAAAATTGAAAAAGAAGAAGACAATACCAATACAAAAATAGTAAAATCTAAAAAAAGTAGGAGGGAAAAATGACAAAAAAACAACTTAAACAATTATTGATAATTTTGGTTATAGTCTCTTTAATTGTAGGTTTAGTAGTTGGATTCATGTTAGGAAGAATCCCCTTATAATAAATCCAACAATAAAAGAGATTATTGTAAAAATAATAATTAAAAATATCAAATCATTTTTTTCCATTTGAGCCTCCTCTCACAAATTTCATATGAGAATTCTTAAAATTATTTATTTTTTTGGAAATAAGTTTAAATTATATCTTTTCTCATTTATTAATAAATATAATAAAAATAGATTTATTATAGATAATACAAAAAAGAAAAAGATGGTATCTTGATTTGCATTAATCCGATATCTATTATTTTGTATATTGTAATTAAGATAAATGGCAACATAACCTCCAATAAATCCTGTAATAATATAATTAAAGAAATCTCTTATTGCTCTTTTTAATGATTTTTTTATGTTTTCACTTGAATTTTTTATCTTATTCACGAATTTTAATAATATATATAAAAATACAAATGCTAAAATTCCATACCATACAACCAACTCCCAATCCATATTAAAAGAATTATAAAAAATTATTTAACTTTATCCAACAATCTTCTTACAGCATCAGAAACAACTTCAGCCCTTGACCTATAGCCTCTTTTGGCTTTCTTTATGTATTCATCTATTTGTTTAGATAGATCCTCATGAATAGAAACATTGACATACTTAGCCCTCATTTTTTTCCTCCCCCACAGGTAAGCGAAAGTTTTATATAACATCTTTCACTTACAGGTAAATGATAATGACAAAGAAAATTTTGCTAACAATCTTGATTTTTGGGATTCTTTTTGTGTCTGGATGTAGTTCCATAAATGAATTAAATTGTGATGGAGAATATATAGAGTATCAAGGTAATTGTTGTTTAGATAGAGATTATAACAATGTTTGTGATGTTATTGATATAGAAAAAGAAGGAGAGATTAATAATGATGGAACAAGATATACAAGATGTACATTAGATTCAGATTGTAGAGCAGGATTTTGTGGAACTGATTTTGAATGTCATGTAAGTAAAACAAAATCAAAAGGTCCAGAATATTAAAAGAAGATAAAAATGAAAAAATATATAATATGTTTGATAATTGTAACTCATAAATGAAACGAATGCAACAATTGAGCCTATAATACTTCCAAATATTGCTGATGGAATATCAAGCTGATTTATTGTTTTTTTTATTTTTTTCATATCTTCACCTCCTTTAATCTAATTCTATTTAAGTAAAAGAGCCCCATAAGTCTGGATTCTGGTAGTTCCAGACCACATAAGTGCGACAAAAAATGTCGCTGAAGGTTATTTTAACCCATTTTCATGATTTTACGAATATGTTGATTTAGAAATGTCAACTTTGGGTAGGTAAAACTACTCAAATTCAACACTTCCGCAAGAACACCGAAATATTTATAAATATGTAGATTTCAACTCTACTTTATGAAAGAAAAGAAAGATTCTAAACCAAAAGAAGATATTCAAAAACTTTTAGAAGAAGAAACAAAACTAAAGGAAGAATACTTGGATAACTTAAAGAGATTAAAGGCAGAATTTGAAAACTATCAGAAAAGAATAGACAGGGAGAAGATAGAATTTATTAAATATGCAAAGGAAGATTTAATCCTAAACTTATTAGAAATCCTTGATAATTTTGAAAGGGCATTATGCAACTGCAAAGATGATGAATTCTCAAAAGGAATAAATTTAATATTCAAGCAGTTAAAGGATTTATTGGAAAAGGAAGGCATAAAAGAAATAGAAAAATTGGAAAAGTTTGATCCTGAAAAGCATGAAGCTTTAATAGCAGAAAAAGGGGAAGAAGGTAAAATACTGGAAGAATTGCAAAAAGGTTATATTCTTCACAATAAAATAATAAGGCCAGCTAAGGTAAAGGTTGGAAGGGGGGAGAAAAATGAAACTGATACAGATAAGAAATGAGCCAAAAGAATGGTATGATGAGGATAATGACAAGTTCAGGGAAATAGTTGAGGAAAACTCAATGATATTGGATTTTCAGGATGATGACAATGAGGTGTTAAGTTTGCACTTGACAAAAACACAGTTTAAAAAATTAAAAGACAAGGAAATCTGCTTTAAGATTTCAGGGGGTAAAAATGAGTAAAGATGTTGAAACAAGAACTATTGAAGAAATAAGTAAAGAAATAGAAATTTTATTAACAAAAAGTTCAAATTCAGTATTGGAAATGAAAAATATAATATATTTTGTAAATTATAATAAAAAACCAATAGCAAATTATTATATCGGAGGTAAACAAAAATGAGTAAAGTTGTAGCTGCATCTGGAGGATTTGATCCTCTTACAAGCGGGCATATAGAATATCTGGAAGCTGCCAGAAAATTAGGGGACAAATTAATAGTGATTTTAAACAAGGACCAGTTCTTATTGCACAAGAAAGGCTCTGTATTCATGCCATATGAAGACAGAAGGGAAATTCTGAAGGCACTTGGATTTGTTGATGATGTCTTTCCGTGCATGGATGAGGATAACACAGTATGCAAGACATTAGAGCAGTTGAAGCCAGACATATTTGCAAAGGGAAAGGGATGGACAATGGATAATGTTCCGGAGAAAAAGATTTGCAAAAAACTGGGGATTAAAATTGTTGTTGGAGTTGGAGAAAAATGAAGGTAGTTGCTGCATCAGGATATTTCGATCCATTGCATGTAGGCCATTTGGAATATCTTGAAAAGGCAAGAAAATTAGGAGACAAATTAGTTGTAATAATAAACAATGATGTGCAGACAAGGCTGAAGAAAAAAACAGTTTTCATGCCTCAGGAGGACAGGATGAGAATAATCAAGGCATTAAAGCCTGTTGATGAAGTTTTCCTTAGCATTGATGATGACAACTCAGTCTGCAAGTCATTGGAAAAGATAAAGCCAAGCATATTTGCAAAAGGTGGGGACAGGACTGTTGATGAAATTCCTGAAACGCCAATATGCAAAAGATTGGGAATCAAAGTGATAGATGGTTTAGGAGCTAAGATAAGGGCAAGCTCTGATATTTTAAGAGAATATTCTCAAGGGGGTAAAAATGAGTAATATAATAGGTATAGACTTAGGCACAACTTTTTCAGCTGTAGCAATATTGGAAGGTGGAAGGCCAAAGATAATTCCAAATTCTGAAGGAAATAATACAACACCAAGCATTGTTTTATTCAGGGACAATGAAGTTATTATAGGAGAAACAGCAAAGAGACAGGCAATGCTGAATCCAAAGCACACAGTAAGATCAATCAAGAGATTGATGGGGACAAAGGAAAAGATAGAGATTGGAGACAAGAAATATTCACCAGAGCAAATCTCAGCTTATATTTTGCAGAAATTAAAGGCAGATGCAGAATCATACTTGGGGCATAAGATAACAAAGGCAGTTATTACTGTTCCTGCTTATTTCGAGGATGCACAAAGACAGGCTACAAAGGACGCAGGCAAGATAGCAGGATTGGAAGTGCTAAGAATTGTAAATGAGCCAACAGCAGCATCACTTGCATATGGCTTGGACAAGAAAAATGAGCATAAAATTATGGTCTTTGATTTTGGAGGGGGGACATTTGATGTTTCTATACTAGAATTGGGTGATGGGGTCTTTGAAGTAAAGGCAACATCAGGAAATAATCATTTGGGCGGGGATGACATTGATGATTTGATCATAGATTATCTTGCAAATGGCTTCAGGAAAGAATACAAGATTGACTTGAGGGAAGATCCAGTATCATTGCAGAGATTAAAGGATGCAGCAGAAAAAGCAAAGATAGAATTAAGCTCTTCACAGCAGACAGAAGTTAATCTTCCATTCATTTATTCTGATAATAAAGGGCCAAAGCATCTTAACATAGTCATAACAAGAAGTGAATTCGAAAAGATGATTGATTCAATTCTTGAAAAATTGAAAGGTCCGACAAAGCAGGCAATTAAGGATGCAAAGCTTGAAGGTAAAAAACTTGATGAAATTATTTTGGTTGGTGGAAGTACAAGAATTCCTGCAGTTCAGAAAATAGTCAGGGAATTGACAGGAAAAGAGCCAAACAAGTCTGTTCATCCTGATGAGGCAGTTGCACTTGGCGCTTCAATACAGGCAGGAATCTTGGGAGGGGATGTAAAGGATATCTTACTTTTGGATGTAACTCCTTTGACTTTAGGCATTGAAACATTGGGAGGAATAAGAACATCAATAATTACAAGGAACACAACAATACCAACAAAGAAATCCCAGATATTTTCAACAGCATCGGATAGCCAGCCTGCAGTTACAATAAATGTATTGCAGGGTGAAAGGGAAATGGCATCTGACAATAAAAGCCTCGGACAGTTTACATTGGATGGAATTCCGCCGGCACCAAGAGGAGTTCCGCAGATTGAAGTTACATTTGACATTGATGCAAACGGAATTGTAAATGTTTCAGCAAGGGACAAGGCAACAGAAAAAGAGCAGAAAATAATAGTTACAGGCGGAAGCGGACTGGATAAAAATGACATTGAAAAAATGCTGAAAGATTCTGAGAAGTATGCAGATGAAGACAGGAAAAAGAAGGAAAAGATAGAAACCAAGAACAATGCAGAAAACTTGATTTACACGACAGAGAAATTGCTTAATGAAAACAAGGAAAAAGTTGACAGGGAAACTTCTGAAAAAATACAGAAGGAAATTGATGAATTAAAGGAAGCGCTCAAAACTGATGACACAAGTAAGATAAAAAAGAAGCTTGAAGAATTAAACAAAGTTGTTCAGGAGATTGGAATGAAGATGTATCAGCAGGCTGCACAGAAAGAATCAAAGAAGAAAGAAGGCAAAAAGGATGATAAGGAAGCCGTTGATGCAGAAGTGATTGACGAGGAATAATAATGATTGGCTTGTTTGGAGAATATAGATTAAATGTAGAACATAATAAGGGCAGGATTATAATCCCTTCAGTGATTAGAGATACGTATCCTAGAATAAATAAATATCTTCTTGAAGAAGAGGGAGAAGATGTAATTAGAATTTATTTTCCAGATATAATGGATATTGATAGATATTATGAAATGGATATTGATGATCCTGAAAGACTGGAATTCTTTACAGGAAAAAGAATGTTGAATAGTTGGAGGGACTGTAGGGGAAGAATAGATATTGATTCGCTTAAAAGCATAAGATTAACAGAGATTTTAGGAAGTGAAATTAAACCAGATGAATCAGTTCAGATTAAATTAGTTGCAAATGGGGATCATTTTGTTATATATAAAAAAGATATCGTGATTGTAGAAAAAGATAAGAGGTATACTAAAAAGAAATGATGCCAAATAAAGAGGAATGCATGAATTTACTGAAGGAATATAAAGTTCCTTCAAATATACAAACCCATACTTTGTTGGTAAACAAAGTTTCAATGATTATAGCAGAAAGACTAAAGGAAAAAGGAATAAAGATAGATACAAAGATTGTAAACGCAGCTTCATTGCTGCATGATATTCTTAAATGCATAGATTTCAAAACATTTGATAAACTTAACAAAGAGGAGATAAAGAAAGCAGAGGAATTCAGGAAGAAATATCCAAATATCCGTCATGAGGAAGCAGCTTATCTTGAATTAAAGGATAAATATCCTGAAGTTGCAGAAACAATAAGATTTCACAAGGTGATGTCAATAAATCAGGCTCGGACATGGGAGCAGAAGGTTGTGAATTATGCAGACAAGAGGGCGTCAGATAAAAGAATAATAAGTTTAAAGGAAAGGTTTGATGATTTTGAGAAGAGATACGGAAAAAGAATAGATAAAAAAATAGAAAAAAAGCATTATGAAATTGAAAAGGAAATTTTTGATATAATCGGAATGAAGCCAGGGGAAATAAATTGACAAAAAAGGATTACTATGAAATTCTCGGAATAAAAAAAGATTCTTCCAAAGAGGAAATCAAGAAAGCTTACAAGAAACTGGCATTGAAATATCATCCTGACAGGGTTCCTGAAGATGAAAAGAAAAATTCCGAGGAGAAATTCAAGGAAATCTCTGAGGCATATGCTGTGTTGAGTGATGAAAGCAAGAGATCCGCCTATGACCAGTTTGGACATGAGGGTTTTGACCAGAGGTTTAGCCAGGAGGATATTTTCAGGAATTTTGACTTTGAGAATGTTTTCAGGGAATTTGGTTTTGGAAGTGGTGGCTTTGGAAACATTTTTGACATGTTCTTTGGCGAAGACAGAAGAGAAAGAAGGGCAAGAAATCTGAAGTATGATTTGACAATTGATTTTGATGAGGCTGCTTTTGGAATAAAAAAAGAAATTAAGTTCAGAAAAAAAGTTCTTTGTGATAAATGTGGCGGCACTGGTGCAAAAGACGGAAGATTAGCAGAATGCAGGCATTGTGGCGGAACTGGAAGAATAAAAAAAGTCCAGAGAACAATGTTTGGAATTTTCCAGCAGGTAATGCCATGCAAATACTGTGAAAGCACCGGACAGACTGCAAAAGAAAAATGCGGTTCCTGTGGCGGTGAAGGCGTGGTTTATGATACAAAGGAGTTAAAGATAAATATTCCTGCAGGAGTTTATGACAGTGCAAGATTAAGGATTGTTAATGAAGGCGAGGAAAGCAGGTTTGGCAACGGAGACCTTTATGTTTATATTAATGTAAAGCCGCATGAGATATTTGAAAGGAAAGATTATGATTTGTATCTGACAACAGACATCAGTTACAGCCAGGCTGCTCTGGGAAGTGAAATAGATGTTCCTTTGCTGAAAGGAAAGAAGAAAATTAAGATTCCATCAGGAACTGAATCAGGAAGCATTTTCAGAATAAAGAATGAAGGCATTCAGTATTTGAATAGTAGTTCAAAGGGAGACTTGTTTATCAAAATTAACATTCTAGTTCCGGACAAGATTTCCGGAAAGGAGAGGAAATTACTGGAAGACCTGGCAAATTTAAGAAAAGAGAAGGTTAATTTTAGAAAGGGTTTCTTTGAGAAATTAGGATTTTAAAATTTACAAGTTTAAATTTTATTATTTCTTTAAAACAAACCTCATAAAATTCTTGCATTTCTCGCAGAAATAAATAACTCGATGCTTCTGGATTCTCACCCTGCAGTTCTTTCCGGGAACCAAATAAGCATAGCAGTGCTTGCAGAATCTCCTTTTCAGCTCTCTTGGAAATTTTATCTTGTGCTTCATAGCAATTTTTCTTGCCAGTTGAACATACCTGTCTGATAAAGAGGGATTTTTTGGAAATTGCTCGGCAGCCTCAGAGAACAGAATCTTGATTTTCTCGAGGGATTCTTTTTTGATATTATCCTTGCCTTTCATGAAAACAATTATATTTGAGATTATTTATACTTTACCATTTTATGGGAAATCCAACCAAAAATTTATATATTCTGTAATTTTTAATTCTCTTATGATAGAGGTGATTTATAATTCTAAGAATTCAATAAAAAATACAAATATAGACAACTACAAATCAGCAAACGGGGTTTCATTGATAAATGCATTTGATTTGGGAAACAATGATTTGTCAGTAATAAAAAGAAAGCTGGGAATATCAACATCCACATTAAGGCATTTTCTTGATCAGAGGGAAATTCCAAGGATAGAGAAATACAAGTTCCATGATGTTATAATCATAAAAACAGTGTCAAACAAGAAAACAAAGACTCTGGGAATTGTAAAGCACAGGAATTACATATTGACGGTGTGCTCTGAAAACATAAATATAATTCCTGAAAAGGAATCATTCAAAAGCTCAAATGATCTGCTGAAGGACATATTAAACAAGATAATAAAAAATTTCTCTGATAATATTGACAAACTGGAGGAGGAAGTGAATTATCAGGAGGACGTAACTTTTGATGAAAAGGTGAACAATGACCCAAAGCCGATTTTCAAGTTAAAAAAAGAGCTGATATACCTGAAAAAAGCCTTAAACTCAAACAAGGAAGTGATATCAAAAATGGAGAACATGGAGGATATAAACATTGAATTAAACCAGATGATAGACATAGAAAACACATTGTCTTCAAGAATAACTGCAATAATGGAAATGTACATGTCATTCACATCAAACAAATTGAATGAGACAATGAAGTCATTCACTGTGATTGCTTCTTTGTTGCTATTGCCTATGCTCATATCAGGGATTTACGGAATGAATGTCATTCTCCCAATGCAGAATACAGAAGGTTCATTTTTTATTATATTGGGGATAATGCTGATTTTCATGGTGTCAATGCTGATATATTTCAAATTTAGAAAATGGATATAAAAAGCCAGGCTGCCACGGAGTATCTTGTAATTGTAGGTTTTGTAATTGTTGTCTTGGTGCCTGCAATCTATCTATATGTCACATATTCAAATGAGAGCCAGGATTCTGTAACAAGTGCAAAGGTTGATGCAATAGCAAATGAGATTAACAAGGAAGTTGACAGGGTTTACAGCTATGGTGAAGGCTCGCAGACTACAATAGATGCAAATTTTCCGAAAAATGTTGTTTCAGTTGAATTTCGGGGAAATGAAATAATATTCACAACTCTTAATTCAAAGGGGAAGGAAAGTGAAATCGTTAAGGTTGCAAACGCAATGGTTGATGGGTCAGTAAATGTGATTCCAGGAACAAAAAAACTGACAATAAGATCATTCGGTGATGTAATTTCCATATATGTGGCATGCAATGATAATGAAGTGAGGTGCGGTACAGAATGGGAATGCATACATGAGGGGGGTATGCCATATTGTATAATGACATGCAACAACAATAAATGGGATTATTTTCAGGAATGTATGACCGGATGCAATGATGGGGAATGCACTGGTGGAATAGGATAAAATGAAGTCTCAATCATCAACTGAATTCATGATATTCGTCGGCATAGCAATATTTGTCCTGATGCTTTATTTCGGTGTGTCTAATCATTATCTTAATCTTACTCTCAAGGAGAGGGAAGTCATAACAGGGCAGGATTTGGCAAGGCAGTTAAAGAATGAGATAAACCTTGCTGCAAGGGTTGAGGATAATTATCAGAGGATTTTTCAGCTGCCTTATTTAGTGGTGAATAAAAATTTTAATGTAACTTTCAATATAAGGGAAGTGGTTGTGAATATAGACAATGACGAATACGTGGAATTGCTGGCTGCGGATGTTGGGAATGAAATCACATTCTCTGCTGGAGATGCATTCACAATAAGAAAAACAAATGATGTAGTAAGCATTACATGATCTTGAATTTTATTTTCCTTACGTTGTCTTTTATGTATCTGTCCTTAGCAATTTTTCTGCTGAAATCCTTCAAGGTCTTTATTTCTCTCTCAAGCTCGACATAAATTTTTCCCTTTGATATCTTGTAATTGCCGTGTTTCTTCTTGAATTCCTCAACATGCCTTTTTTCCTTTAATGGAGGGCCGGAATGGGTTATCTTATCATGCAGGACTTCATCCTTTACAATGTAATAGATTAAGCTGTCTTTGTTGAAATACCAGCCTGATTTTATAACATTAAATCCGGCATATTTTAGTTTATTTTCCACGTAATCATAAACCTTAACCAGCTTGCTTCCCATAACATCCTTTTTTCCCTTGAATGTCTTTATCTTTCCCAGCAATAAATTATTCTCGCCGGATTCAACAACAAGGTCTTTTATGTTCAATTTTTTTTCAATGAAGAATTCATCTGATGGGTTACGAAGATATTCCTTGCATGAATTGATAAGCATACTGACTTTTTCCTTTGATATTGCAGCAGCTGCATTTCTTTCCTTTTGTGTTGGATCAACTATGATTAATCCGTTTGATGTCTTAGACTTATTTATTTTCTTCAGTGCTTCTTCCTTATTTTTATAATGTCTTGATACATCAATGTAAACAGGCAATATCCATTTTGAGACTGCTTTTATAAAATTAAAGAAACTGCCATAATGGACAATCAGTATCTCAAGAACATAGCCTGAAAATCCTTTTATGTAGGATTCAGCGCCATAGACTTCCTGTGCTCTGCAGAATTTTTTTACTAATCTGACTTCATCAGGGTTTTTCAGATGCTGCTTTACCCATTTCTTGTGCAATGGGCTCACATCTGTTATGTTCTTAGCCTGTGAGGAATTTTTTATGTCAAGTACGGGAATGAATTCAAAGGTGTATTTTTTTCTCTGCAACTGAAAGTAATCCCTTGAGCCATGAATTCTTTTATGACCAAATCCAAGTTTCTTATGAAGCATTTCTGATATGTCTTTGTTCCTGTATTTCTTGTATGGAAATTTTACAAAGACATCTATGTCATAATTCCCTGTCAGAAAAGTATCCTTTGCATAGCTTCCACCAAGCTCAAATTTTGCATCCTCTATCTTTATTTTTTTAAGAACAGATTCTATTAGCTTTTTTATGCTTCTTTTCTCTTCTTCTGTTGGTTTTATCTGCTCAAGAATTTTCATATATTAACTGTAATTTATTGTTATATAAATATTATTAATTTAAGATAAAAAAATAAAAGAAGTTTTTAGATATTTCCAGTTAAAAGATAATTTCTTGCTTTAGCTAATCTCTCATCTATTTTTCTTTTTTCTGCTTCTGCTAATATTTCTAATTCTTTATAGCCATTATTTCCTGTGGAAAAATTTTTTGCGACATGCACCCTGCCATAATTATTAGAGTTAGCAAGATCGCCAATCCCAGCATACAAATACAAACTCCCGTCACGGTTCAACCTGCAAACACCTGAATTTCCTGCGCATAATTTTCTGCTTCCTTCTCCTAATTTAGATGGAAATCCTGTTTTTTGTAGCTCTGGGTCTGCTGAACCAAAATTTCCTTCTTTGTTTAATACTAGAGCATTGTAGATTTTTGATAATTCTCCCAAGTCCATCCTTAATCCATTTTCATATTCATTATCCTTGACTATTTTTGATAATCCTGCAATGACTATTGACTGTGATAAGTCTGCATCTTTGAAATCAGACTGTATTTGGTCTCTTAGGTGTCTCCATAGAATTGGATTTGAACCTTGTTTTGGATATACAGCCAATCCTAAGTCTTCATAGAATTCCCTTGGATCTTGTCCTAAAGTGCCGTTTGCCAATGCAATTTCTGATTGTGCAGGACTTATTGGCAATATGTCTTCTCCTGTTATTTCTCTTAGAATATTTACCAATGCATTTCTGTAATATATGTTAGAGCCCATTAATGGTCCTTCTTTATCTTCTGAGTCTAAAGTTGATAATACTGCTGCTGTTCCTTTGTAATCCTCTAGTAATTTCTTTACTGCTTCCCTTACTTCTGGACTTTCATAAGTAAGCATAGCTATTTGATCTGTATTTATTGGTTGAAATTTCATTTTGATTTTTCTCCTTTAATTTTATAAATCTAAAGTTTATAAAGGTTTCTATTTTGTTACTACTTTAAAATTATTATAATTAACAACATAACAACACCAGCACCACTGAATATGAAACTCAACTTCTTTATACTAAGCTTCAATTTTGCAAACAATATGCCAAAAATTAAATAACTGAAGAATATCTCCCTCAGGAAGAATCTTGCATAAGGATTAGTAGTAATTAATTGTATTGGGGTAAATCCTATCAAGACCCATACAAATACTGAAATGAAGTCTATCATTGCATCTGATATCCAGCCATAAGAAAGGAATCTTGCAGGTCTGAATTTGAACCACAAGAATGCATAAATTAATCCTATAATAATCTCTTCAGAATTATTAAAAAAAATATTAAAAACGTTTTAAGACTTGGCTTTTCTGTAAATGATTTCAGCAATTTCATCTGCACCATTGTTTAATTTTAAACTATTTAATTTCTTCTTCAGGACACTTAAGTTTCTTAAAAAGTTTTCTATTTTTATCTTGATTTCTTCCTCAGGGCTGTCTATGTCACCAATTTCAATGTAATCCTTGAATTCCTCAGTCACTGTATGCTGCTCAAGGTGATTCTTAATGGGAAATGCAAGGTTTGGCTTCCTGTAAAATACAGATTCCGATATCCCTGAATATCCTCCAAGGCTGATTACTGCCTTGCATGACTTAAGGAAAGACAGGTAATCCTTGTTGAACTTGTCAAATCCGATGCAATTTTTTCCTTTGCACTTGTATCCAAAGAATATAAATTTCTCATTGAAGCCTTTTGAAACATTCTTTATTTTCTCTGCCAGACCAACGCCATAACGGGAACCGCCAATCATAACAAGAATAGAATCTTTGTATTTATTTAATTCCTTAACTTCATTGGGTTTTTTCCTTATGATCAGGTCAGTATAGATAAAATTTTTGATGTTCTTTTCTTTTTTGAAAGA
>JAGVZC010000014.1 GCA_018302885.1 Candidatus Woesearchaeota archaeon | reverse complement strand
TCTCTTATAAGATGACCATGTTTTTCTGAAGAAATCATATTTACTGTAATTCTTTTTCAGGAATTCCTGAGTTATCGGATCTGAAGGATATCCAGAACCAAAATCCACATTATGTTTTTTCTTTAGCTTTTCTATTTCAGCGTCCCTTGTCACCTTTGCTATTATTGAGGCTGCAGAAACCTCGCAATACTTGTAATCTGCCTTATGCTCTGCTTTTATTTTAGGCTCGTATTTTAGAAAATTCTTTAAGTAATCAACGTATGACTTAATATTCACGGAAGGGCAATCTATTGTAACCTTTTCAGGTTTTAGAAAATTTATTATCATTGCAGTTTTTATTGCCTCTAACTTATTTAAATTTAATTCTTCAGAATTCAATGCGTCATCAATTTCATTATGTGAAATAATTATTGTTTTTTCTTTTATGATTATCTTTTTTATTTCCTTGTATAAGAATTCCCTTTGCTTTGGAGTTAATAATTTAGAATCCCTCACTTTTATATTTTTCAGTTTATCAAGATCTTTTTCATCTATCAAAATTCCAGTGATCACCATAGGTCCAATCACCGGACCTCTGCCCGCCTCATCAATCCCACATATTGTTGACATGTTCCTAATAAAATGAAGAAATTAATAAAACTATCCTTCTGACTTCAATCTTTCAACCAAATCTTTGGCAGTTTTCCATTCATCACTTTGGGAATTACATTCAATTGAATTTTTAGCAATAAAATCTTTTAATCTCGCAGAAGAGTCTTCACTTCCTTCTTCCAATTTAAATTTATATTTAAATCCATTCTTACCCCTAACCTTTTTTACGGAATATATTATCTCAAAGTACACCCCCCTAGAATCCTCAGAATAATTAGCTTGAAAATTCACGTTCCCAGAATTTCCAAATAAAGCAACAAAAATTTTTAGATCAATCAATTCTTCAGACTTAGGAGTTTTTATTCTCGAAGAATAAAATATATAATTATCATGACCTTTATCAGAGTTAAGATTTACCATACAACCCAATATAACCTAAAAACTTTTAACTATTTCTATTATTTCATTTATATCCCTTGAAACAACTATTTTGCTTTTAACCTCCTTGCTTCCCTTGTATCCTTTAAAGAATTCCAAAGCTTGCCCCTTGAATAATCCTAAATTAAGCAAATCATATTTCTTCAATAATTTATAATAATCAAAGAATATCTCTTTTTTTTCTTCCAGAGAATATTTTTTGTATTTTTCATTCTTGTGATAATCATTGCACTGCTCAAAGATAAATGGATTTCCCAGAGCTGCTCTTCCAATCATTACATAATCACATTTTGTGTATTCCAGCATTTCAACTGCTTTTTCAGGACTTGTAATATCTCCATTGCCAATTATGGGTATTGAAACATTCTCCTTTACTTCCTTTATTATATTCCAGTCGGCTTTTCCAGTATAACCCTGCTCTCTTGTTCTTGCATGTATTGCAATTGCATCCACATAATCTTCCATAATTTTTACCAATTCTAGAGATTCATTTCTCTTAAAACCAGATCTCATCTTGATTGTCAATGGCCTTTTCATGTTCGAAGATAAATATTCAAGCAATTCCCCAACATATTCTTTTTCTTTTAATAATGCAGATCCGTAACCGCAATTGACAATTTTCTTTGATGGGCATCCAAAGTTCAAGTCAATGTAATCATAATTCTCTTCATATTTTTTAATTACTTTTAACAGAGTCTCCTTATCTCTTCCGCTTAACTGCAAGGATATCGGCTTGTCTTCCCTGCAGGTTTTTATCATACTGAGAGTTTTTCTGTTCTCTTTTGATAATGCAATTGCAGAAACCTGCTCTGTATATGCTAAAGATGCCCCATATTTTCTGCATAACAACCTAAAAGCCAAATCAGAATAGTTTGCCATTGGTGCAAGAATAAACGGATTTTTAAGTTTCATCTTTTAAAATTTCCATACTTTAATTCAAATCAATTGCATATGAATAAAGGTTTCATATTATAATGGACAATCTTAGATAATATAAATATAGCGAGAGGAGGATTTGAACCTCCGACCTCCGGGTGTCTCAGAAGCCCTATGAGCCTTCCGTAATCACTAGGTCTTGTGATTTCGACGGGCACTCCTGGCTGCCCTATCTCGCTATATAAGAATAAATCATAATAAAGCATTTTTAAACCTTTTGAAAAAATTTATAAAAGAAAAAAATAAGAAGAAAAGCATGATACTTTGTTTTATAGCATTTCCAATATTTTTGATATTGGGGATATTCTCTGTTAAATACAGGATTCTTGCAAAAGATGCACTGGAATGCTTTGGAAAGACCATAACATTCAGAAAATGCAAGTCAAAACTTGATGAAAGAATTAAATCACACTTAACAGGAAAAATAATGAAGAAATCCCCTAAAATAGGAATTTTTTTTTACAGGAATTTTCAATTAATATCAATAATAATTATGATTTTGTTTATAGCAAGCTTGTTTTTCAGCATCACGGGGCTCTTCAATTATATAAAATACGGAAACTGCAATGGCCCGGAAAATGATGGAACATTCTGCATTTACTCAGAAATATTGGGAGACTCCTCCTGTGACAACCTTGAATTATGCACAAATGAGGAGTGCAATTGTGAAGATGGAGAAGAATGCATTTGTGATGATGGAACCTGCATAAAATGAAACAAAACAAGATATTAATTTTTGCATTGGTTTTATTTGTGATTCAACTAGGGGTATTTATTTATTTCACATCAAAGATCAACCAGACAAATGATTATGTAATAAAAATCAACAGCGACGTTAAGGAATTGGATAACAAATTTAATCTGAAAAATGAGGAAATACAAGGCACAATAAACCAACTTTCAGAATCCTTAATCAATACGCAGTCAAGCCTTGAAAGCCAGATAAGCTCCCTAAAAGCAAAAACATCCTCTGATTTTTCCGGAATAATAGAAGATGCTGTGCAGGCTGTTGTAACTATAAGAACTGATGTTTCTCAGGGAACTGGATTTATCATAACTGATGATGGCTATTTAGTTACAAATTATCATGTAATAGACGGAGCAAGATATGCAGATGCATTAACTTCAGATTCTAATTCAAAACAACTGACCTTAATTGGTTATAATCCTGAAATGGATGTTGCTTTATTGAAAATTCCAGGATCTTACAATTCAATTGAATTCGATGATTCAGACAATGTAAAAATAGGAGAGAAGGTAATTGCAATAGGAAACCCATTGGGATTATCATTTTCAGTCACTGAAGGGATAGTCTCAGCAGTCCACAGGAAAATTCAAAATTCTCCAGGAGGGTATATCCAGACAGATGCCGCACTTAACTCTGGAAATTCCGGAGGGCCATTGATAAACACAAACGGAAGAGTTATTGGAATTAATAATTTCAAGGTGAAAGGCGATAATATAGGATTTGCACTGGAAAGCAATTTTTTAGTTGAGGAAATTAATAAAATATCTGAAGAAGAATTGAACCAAACATTAATTTAACTTTTCAGAACAACAACATTAGTCAAACCCCTTCTTTTTCTTTCAACAAAGCCCTTTCCCTCTAACCTGTCAATTATTCTTGTCATCTTTGCCTTTCCATACCCTGTCTTTTCTATTAATTCTGCCTGAAAGACTGCCTTATTCTCTTTTATTAAACCAAGAACTTGTTTCTCTTCTGGTTTAAGTTCAGAAGTGTCTAATTTTCTCACTATTTTATTTTCCTTTATCTTCCTAACAACAATTTTCTCTGCTGGTTTTGATATCATCAAGAAAATGCCAAATACCAAAAGTATCCCGACAACTGCAAGAGCAAGATATGTCTGCTGGGTTATCGTATCATACATTGGGCAATTTAAATGATCAAGCATACCACAACTTGTATTCACAATTTTTCTTAAAGCCTGATTGAATATCAATATTATAATAACTATCAAGAATGAAATTCCTAGAATCAACAATCCAACTTTCTTGTTTTCCATGGCTTATTCATTTCTTATCAATTTAATAAGTTTTTGATATTGAAACTAATAAAAATATTTTAAACAAAATTTACATTTACTAAAGATTTATATATAAAAATAAAATTATTACATTTGTATGAAAAAAATGCTTTTGACTTCAAATGGATTATCACATCCAGAGATAATTAAAGAGTTTTTGAAATTGGTAAATAAGCCTGCTACACAAATCAAAGTAATATTCGTTCCAACTGCTTCAACTAAAAATAAATACTACCAAAAATCTGAAATTAACTGCTTAGCTAAGTTAGGGATTAAAAAGCGAAATATCAAACTTATAAAATTAAATCATAAAATTTTATATAAAGAAGTTAAATCATTTGATATAATTTATGTAATAGGGGGTAATACCTTTTATCTTTTACATAGAATTAAGGAAACTGGTTTTGATAAGGTGATTAAGAAGTTTTTAGAAAGAAGTGGTGCATATTTTGGAGTAAGCGCGGGTAGTTATATATCTTGTCCTACAATAGAAGCGGCTGGTTGGAAACCTGTTGATAGGAATATTATCAGATTAAAAAATCTAACAGCTCTTAATATTATTCCTTTTTTGATAACTGCACATTACAAACCGAAGTATAAGTCTATCATTAAAAAAGCAATTAATAATTCAAGATATCCTGTGAAAATACTTGCAGATAATCAAGCAATTCTAATTACTGGTAAAAAGATTAAATTAATAGGCAAAGGTACAGAAATCAAAGTCTAATCTCCTTCTCTAACCATTCGATATGTTCATGCTTTCTTTTCCAGAATAAATCTTCCCAGATATAATGAACTGCTAATTTCTCATAGGGTTTATATCTTTTGAAAAAATTTAATATTTTTTTAGCAGGAACTAATTTTTTATTAAATAATAACATTGAAAATATCTTTTGTTCCCATGGGGGGATTATCTCCAAGGCATCAAGGAAATAAAAATCTTCAAAAAGCAAATATTCAACAGATGCTGGTCCAATGCCATATAATTTTAGTATATCTTTCTTAATTTCTTCTCTTGATAGTTTTCTTAGTTTAAACTCATCTATATCTTTGTTTACAAACTGTTTTGTTAAGTTTATTAAAGTTTTAGCCCTATACCCAACTTTTAATTCTCTTAATCCTTCTTCCGAAGATTTTTCCATAATCTCAGGTTCCCAGAATGTGGATAGGGTTTTATTATCAAATTTTACTTTCTTACCAAATTTATTAAACAGATTTTCTAACATTTGATTGCTTCTTCTTACGGTAGCATTTTGAAGAACAATATAAATAATTAAGGTTTCATAAAGGGAATTAGCTGCTATTGGCTTCATTCCTTCCCATTTCCTAATAATCGGTCCAAGTGGTTTCTCATTCTTGAGTTGATTATAAAAATTTGAGATATCCTGATCAAAATTAAATCTATACCTTAACTCAGGAGTTAAATCTTTAATAAATTCTTTTGGAAGTGATTTTTTAGAGTAAACATCAATTTTTATTTTATTTTTTTTATCTTCAAATTTTAAGCCTAAATATCTTCCTTTCCAAACCATAGTTATCCAATATTTACCTTTTCTCCAAATATTATCGGAAGAAGGAAAATGAGATGGCTTGTGAAAATTAGCATCAAAATTATAGGGTGCTTTTGGTTCTAATTCCATACTTAATTTATATTTTAGTTCTTCTGTTTTCATGATATATTAAAGAAGATGTCTATTTATTTAATTTACTATAATTAAAATGTTGAAACTAGTTTCACAAAATATCTTATATACAAACCATTCTTACTAAAAAGCATGAGTTTCAATTTATTCATGAAAGAGCTTAATGGCAACAGAGTTGAGGGTGAACTAATAAAAACAATATTTTATTCACTAATCACTTCGTTTGCTATACTGGGAATATTATATCTTGTAAAATTTAGATATATAGATAATTTTATCCCAAAATACGGATTATACCTGTTTCTTGCTGCATTGAGCTATGCTTTTATCCTTCCTTCAGTGAGACAGGTAAGGGCATACAAGGAATTTGCATGCATGTCCGGGATGATGATAGGCATGACAATAGGAATGATTTCAGGATTTTTATCCGGATTTTATATAGGAGCAACCAACGGAATGTTCTATGGAAGCATTTTTGGCATGGCGGTTGGAGTTTACTTTGGAATACTAAACGGGAAGTGCTGCGGCATTATGGGTTTCATGGAAGGTGTAATGGCAGGATTCATGGGGGGGTTAATGGGTGCTATGACTGCAGTAATGATGCTAAATGACAGCTTGAAATTAGCCGGAATAATTGTATTTATTATATCAGGAGTTATATTAATCGGACTGAATTATATGATATACAAAGAAACAAAGGAAAATGAAAGACAGATAAAAGAAGATTATGCATTTACCATATTTGCAAGCTTGATATTAATTTCAATAACAACATGGCTGATGGTGCTAGGGCCAAGGAGCGTGATTTTCCAATGAAGAACACAACAATTTTTATATTTGCATTTTTAATTATAATTGCTGGAGGAATATTCTTATTTACAAAAGGAGAGGCAAAGCAGGATATTACTGGAAATGTGATAGCAAACAATGAGATACAAAAAATTACTTTAGGAATTAAAAACTATAATTATTACCCAAATACAATAAAAGTAAAGGCTGGAATTCCTGTAAGAATAAATTTAGATGAAAGTGTCAGAGGATGCTATAGATCATTTGTCATAAGAGATTTTGGGATTGCAAAAAGATTAGCAACCCCTGAAGATTATGTTGAATTTATTCCCAGCAAAAAAGGAACTTATACTTTTGCATGCAGCATGGGTATGGGAAGAGGAAAAATAATAGTTGAATAAGGAGGCAAGCAAGCATGATGGGATATTATTACAATGGAATGTGGTTTTTTGGGACTATAGTCTGGATTTTAGTTGTGGTAACTCTTGTCTTACTCATAATATGGCTTTTAAAACAAATACAAAAGAAAGATCATGGAAGGTAAGATAAAATGAAAGACTGCCCCATATGCAACAAAGAAATATTCAGCAATTTAGGCAACGGATGCAGAATATGTGGAATGCCTGTTAATTACGGAGATGAATTCTGCTCTAACAGATGTGAAAAAATATTTCATCATCAAATATGAAAAAAATAAAATTAACCATTGAAGGAATGCACTGTGCATCATGCGCAAGCAACATCGAAAGAAGCCTGAAAAAAGTAAATGGAGTCAAAGAAGCAAGCGTTAGTTTAATGCTTAGAAAGGCGTTTGTTGAATCAGAAGACAAGGTAACCAATGATGAATTAAAAAAGGCTGTTTCAAGAACAGGCTATAAAGTGGTAGCTATTGAAGATGCATAATGAACATAATCATAATGAGATATCTCTGGAAGAAAGAGAGATAAAAAACTGGAAGAAAAGATTAGTTGGATCCTGGATATTTACAATACCTGTTGTTCTATTAATGTATCTTGGAAAATTGATAGGAATAGAATTATTCCCAGATCAGCTAATGAACATCCTTCTCCTGATTCTTGGATTTCCTGTCATATTCATATTCGGCTTTGAAACCATAAAAGCAGGACTAAGAGGATTTTACAGTTTATATTTCAACATGGATTCTCTTATATCTTTAGGAACTGTTGTTGCTTATCTAACTGGTTTCTTGAGCTTGTTTGATATTTCACAGAATTATTCAGGAATTTCTTCAATGATAATGGCCATATTCATAACAGGAAAATATGTTGAGGCAATAGCAAGGGGAAGGGCAAGCCAGGAAATAAAGAAATTATTGGAATTGGGAGCAAAGAATGCTGTTGTATTAAGAGGGAATAAAGAAATTGAGATTCCTATTTCTGAAGTAAAGATAGGGGATATTTTAGTCATCAAACCCGGAGAAAAAATACCCACAGATGGCATTGTGATAAAAGGTGAAAGTTCTGTTGATGAAAGCATGATTACTGGGGAAAGCATTCCTACTGACAAAATAAAAGGAAGCAATGTAATTGGTGCAACAATAAATCAGGATGGAATATTATATATAAAAGCTACAAAAGTTGGAAAAGATACTTTCTTGGCGCACATAATAAAATTAGTTGAGGAAGCTCAGGGAACCAAGGTACCAATACAAAAATTAGCTGACAAGATAACAAGTGTTTTTGTTCCAGCAATTTTAGTTTTAACCATCCTTGTTTTCTTTAACTGGTGGATGTTCAGCAATGATTTAAGCAGGGCTTTAGGCATTGGAATTTCTGTATTAGTTATTGCATGTCCATGCGCTTTAGGATTAGCCACACCAATAGCATTGATGGTTGGCTCTGGAATAGGTGCTAAAAATGGAATTTTAATTAGAAAAGGAGAGGCAATACAAACAATGAAGGAAGTAAAAACAATTGTATTTGACAAGACAGGAACAATAACCAAAGGAAAACCTGAAGTGACTGACATTTATGCTAAACCAAAAATCAAAGAATCATATTTAATAGAAGTTGCTGCAAGTCTGGAAAAATTAAGCGGTCACCCAATTGCAAAAGCAATAGTTGGTAAGATTGATGCTAAAAAATACAAGGAAGTCAAGAAATTTAAGATATTAAGGGGGAGGGGCGTTGAAGGTTATATTGGATCTAAGTATATAATAATTGGAAACAGAACATTAATGAAAGAAAAAAGTATTGATATTAAAAGTTCTTTGGAAGTTATTGAAAAATTTGAAGACGAAGGAAAAACACTGATGATTATTTCCGAGAATAAAAAAATAATAGGATTTATTGCAGTTGCTGATGCTGTAAAAGAAGATTCTGTTTATGCTATAAATGAGCTGAATAAAGAAGGATATAAAACGGTAATGATAACCGGAGATAATGAAAGAACTGCAAGAGCTATTGCAAGGGAAGTTGGAATCAAAGAGGTTATTGCAAATGTTCTCCCTGAGGATAAGGCAAGAATTGTTTCTGAACTGCAAAATAAAGGAATGGTTGCTTTCGTTGGAGATGGAATCAATGATGCTCCTGCATTAAAACAATCAAATGTAGGAATAGCAATTGGAACTGGAACTGACATTGCAATTGAAGCAGGGGATATTGTCTTGGCTAAAGGCTCTTTGATTGGAGTTGTTCAAGCTATTAAGTTATCAAAAGAAACATTCAAGAAAATCAAACAAAATTTATTCTGGGCTTTTGCATATAATACAGTTGCAATTCCGGTTGCTGTAATAGGTTTATTGCATCCCATAATTGCTGAAATTGCCATGGCATTATCATCCATAACTGTTGTAACAAATGCAAACCTGCTTAGAGATTCATTAAAAAAATCATTTAGAAATATTTATAAATAAAAAAAAATGGAATTTAATCATATTTCTTATCAATTTTGCGGGGGAGAATAAAATGAAAGAAAAAGAAAAAAAGGAAATAAGGATGAATGAAAAGGAAAGCCATAATCATAAAGGTTGTGAATGCGACTCTGATTGCGGATGCTGCTGTTAAAATAAAGGAGGTAAAAAATGAGAAGAGAATTTTTTATAATTTTGGCATTTTTTCTGGTGTTTCTTACTGCATGCTCCTCAGGAAATAATGCTGATGGAAATGTTGTGAAGGAAATTCCCTCAGTAGGAGAGATAAAAGAATTTGATATGGTTGCAAAACAGTGGGAATTTGATCCTGAAACAATAACAGTAAACGATGGAGATACAGTAAAGCTGCACATTAAAAGCATTGATGTTGATCATGGAATTGCAATTCCTGAATTTGAAGTAAATGAATATATATCTGCCGGAGAAACAATTGACATTGAGTTTGTGGCTGACAAGACAGGAGAATTCATATTCTACTGCAATGTATTCTGCGGAGCAGACCATAAACAAATGAAGGGGACATTAATAGTGCAATGAAAGACAAAACAAAAATAGCTACTCTTATTTTAAGAGTGGCTTTAGGTTTTATTTTTTTCTGGTTTGGTATGGACAAAATAATAAATCCAATAGACTGGAAAGGTTTTATAACACCTGCATTGTCAAAATTAATATTTGTTGATCTGGGCATTTTTATACTATTGCTTGGCATAATCGAAATAATACTGGGAATTATGCTTATTTTGGGATTATTTACAAGAACAGCTTCAGTCATTGTTCTGATACATTTAATAATGGTTGTAATGACACAGGGATTTAATCAGATTTCAATAAGAGACTTTGGACTGATTGCAATTGCACTTTATCTGATAATGATAAAAAGCGATTATCTCTCACTTAAAACAAAATGACATTAATTGAAATAATATTAAGAATAGCACTTGGAGCAATGTTTGTTCTAAGCGGATTCATGAAAACCATTGATTTGAAGGAATTCAGCAAGATAGTAATGCAGTTTGGAATAATTCCAAGAAAATTAAACAAAATGTTTTCATACAGCCTGCCATTTGCTGAAATAATTGTTGGTCTGGCATTGATACTCAATTTCAATACGTTTTACTTTTTGATAATTGCTCTTTTAATGATAATATCATATACAATAGGAACATCAATTGCATTGCATGAAAAAAAGAAAATGGATAATTGCGGATGCTATGGAATAATTGTAAAAGCCCCACTAACATGGAAGAAAATAGCTGAAAACGCAATTTACCTTATTATTATAATATATTTATTAATATAAAGGAGGAAATAAAATGGAAGAAAAGATAACCATGAAAAAATCCACAATATGGCAAATTGCTACAGGCATATTGGCAGTTTTGTTGATAGTATCCATTTCTACCGGCGGATTTGGAGGATCATGTGGTGCTGCAGTAGTCAACAATGCAGGGAACCAGCCTAGCGTGCCTACAGGAGTGGTAGCAGTAAATGCAGAAGATTATGTTGATGATGATCCTGTATTGGGAGACGAAAATGCACCATTGACAATTGTTGAATTCAGTGATTTTCAGTGCCCATACTGTGCAAGATTCAGGGAACAGACATTTGATCTTATAAAAGAGAATTATGTTGATACAGGAAAAGTTAAGTTTGTTTACAGGGACTTTCCATTAAGCAGCATACATCCGATGGCCCAAAAATCTGCAGAAGCTTCAGAATGCGCTGATGAACAGGGAAAATACTGGGAATACCATGACAAGATATTTGCAGAACAAAGTTCATTGAGCATTAACAGCCTGAAACAGTGGGCTAGTGATATTGGAATGGATACAGCAAAGTTCAATGATTGCCTTGATTCCGGAAAATATGAAAGTGAAGTAAAAAGCGACTTGAATGATGCAATGAATTCTGGCGGAAGAGGAACACCTTATTTCTTAGTCGGAAATGTTCCATTAAGCGGGGCACAGCCATTCAGTGCATTCCAGCAGGCAATAGATTCTCAACTTTAATTTTTTTCTTTTTTTAGGGCTCTGCTGAAAGCTATTAATATAAATTTTATATTTAATTATAAATTTAATATAAAAATGAATTATTAAACATTTTAGACTTATTAATAATTAGTAAGAAACCTAATCTTAATCAAATTAAAAAATATCGTTTAGCTCTTGCAAAGGCATTACCTAATCATAGATTAGATCTCCTTGAAAAATATAAACCAAAAGAATTAATTAGAATTGGATCAATTGATGGAACTGATAGGCAAGCACTCCTATTTTTACGAAATGAATCATGTAATAAAAAGAATTCAAAATTATTACAAGAAGCTACTTCTCAAATAAGATTAGATGAGATGGGAAATTTTCGTGAAATTTTTCATATAATGGCAAATATAGATAATATTTACCCCTCTCTTTTTGGATTAAATAATATTAAATTTAGTCCTGGTGGAATTAAAGATTTTTATTTTGCTTATTTAATAACAAGATTTATGGATGAAAAAAATGAAGTTTATAATATAAGTTCTGCCATTAAATATCTTAAAAAATATAATTTAATTGATAACAAAAAATCAATTGATCTCTTAAAAATCTTGAATAAATTGTTGTTTTTAAGGAATAGAATTCAAGAATTTCACAAATCAGAGGTTAATATTATAAATAATAAGACAAAAAATTACTTAAGTAAAACTCTTTGTATAGAAAAAAAAGAATTTAATGAATTAATAAAAAGTTATCAATTAGATATCAAAATGTTTTATTTAGAATTAAAAAAAATTGTTTTATCAATGGTCAAATCAAGATTGGATGCTCAAATTTATTATCTAGTGGAAGAATTATTATCTAATAAAAGAAATTTAAATTCTAAGATTATTAATGAAATATTTAATTGTAAATATGAGATACCTATGATGTTACTTGCTTATTATACAACCAATATAAAAACATTAAAAAAACTTAGAAAAATAAATCCTAATAATTGGTATATACTTTATGGAATAGCCAATAATAAATATGTTAATGAAAAGATATTATTTAGTTTGATGATTCCAAGAGAAAATGAAAAAAGAATTGTTAAGAATTTGTATAACAATTTCTCTTGGAGAAATATTTATCTTTATATTGCTAAGAACCCCTCAGCAACAAATAGAATAAAACAATATATAATAAATTATCCAAAAGCTAGAAAAATAGATATAGAAGCTGCACTAAACAATTGTTAAAAGATTAATCAAGTTATTTTTCTAATTTCAATCCAAGCTCTTTAAGTTGCTTATCACTAATAATTGACGGGCTGTCCAACATTAAGTCTTTAGCATCTTTATTTTTCGGAAAAGCGATTACATCCCTTATTGATTCTGATTTTGTTATTATGGCAGCGATCCTATCCAATCCTAAGGCAATTCCACCGTGTGGAGGTGTCCCATATTTTAAAGCGTTTATAAAAAATCCAAATTTTTCTTGTATTTCTTCCTTAGTTAATTTTAATTTTTCAAAAATTTTATACTGAAGTTTAGGATCGTGAATTCTTATGCTTCCCCCCCCTATTTCATACCCATTTAATACCAAATCATATGCTCTTGCTTTTATCTTATCTAATTTTCCTGTTTCTAAATTTTTTATATCTTCCTCCCTTGGACTTGTAAATGGATGATTCATCGAAACAAATCTCTTTTCTTCCTTACTATATTCCATTAATGGAAAATCTATAATCCATAAAAATTTAAACTCCTCTTCATTTTTACTTAAATTTGGTTTATCAGTTTTGTATTTTTTCATGCATTCATCATATTTTATTCTTTCAAAAGGAATTTTAATATCTAAATCTAAAACATCCTTGAAAACTTTCTTCATCAATCCTTCAATCAATTTTATTACATCTTCTTCGTCAATAAAACTCATTTCAACATCTAGCTGAGTGAATTCTGGTTGTCTATCTGATCTTAGGTCTTCATCTCTCAAGCATCTAGCAATTTGATAATACTTATCCATCCCCGCAACCATAAATAATTGTTTAAATATTTGTGGACTTTGAGGCAAAGCAAAAAATTTGCCTTTATCTATTCTTGAGGGAACCAAATAATCTCTAGCTCCTTCAGGTGTTGATTTTGCTAAAATAGGGGTTTCTAATTCAATAAAGTCATTATTATCCATATAAGAACGAATAGATTTCATCATTTGATATCTCATAATTAGCTTATGTTGGACTTTCTTTCTTCTTAAATCTAGATATCTGAATTTTAATCTTGTTTCCTCAGAACTTTCTACATTGAGATCTAAAGGTAAATGTTCTGCCTTATTTAATATTTTTATTTCTGATGCAATAACTTCAATCTCACCGATCTTTTGCTCTTTTTTTACTTGATTTGTGGGTCTCTTTTTTACTTCTCCTGTAATTAAAATAATAGACTCCTTGTTTAAAGTTCCAAATGTCTTAGTGAGTTTAGGATTAAGAAAAACTTGTGTAATTCCATATCTATCTTTTAATAATAAAAAACCTATTTTTCCTTGTAATCTTATAGTTTCTACCCAACCACATAAATTTACTTTTTCTCCAGCTTCTTCAACTGTTAATTCCCCACAATTATGAGTTCTAAGCATTATCTCCTTAAATTTAACTGCTCTTTATTTAAAGCTTTTTATAATCTAGTTATGCCTGAAACATATAAAAGAAGCAATCGGGAAAAATTTTTAAGATTATATATGATTTCTTATCAAAAAGTTAATTTTATTAATATA
>JAGVZC010000001.1 GCA_018302885.1 Candidatus Woesearchaeota archaeon | reverse complement strand
TTTATATAATAATCCTTGTCATAATCTCTAGCTTCTTTTGGAATCTTTGCTCTGTCTCTTATCATCCCTTTTCCAGAGCATACGATATAGTTTATTACAGAGCCTTCCCTTACATTGACCCCCCTTTCTCTCATTAATCTTGCAACAGCAACGTGAGGTCCTATTTGCTTGTACCTTTCTAAATCCATCTTAAGCTGGTTTCTTATTATTAATTTCTTCATGTTAACTTTTCCTTCATTTAATTCTTTTATAATCTTTCTTACATATTTCAATGCTTTTTCAAATGAGTTTTCCTTGAGAATAATCTCAATAACTTTTTTTTGTGTTTCTCTTGCAATCAGGCTCCAGTCCCCCCTCACAGTTTCAAAACCTATTATTTTCATCTCTTCCTTTGAATTTATCAGGGCATATTTTTTCTTTGCTCCTGAAGAATTTCCTTTCTTGCTTACAAACAACCCATAATCATAGAAACTTTCCAATTCAAGCTCCATCATTCCAGGCAGTCCACCGTTTATTTTTTCAAGAAAATTTAAAGCCTCTTTCCTTGTTTTTTTATTCATATATATCCCTATAGAGTCTGTATCTGAAAATATTACTTCAAATTTTTCTTTCTGCGCTTTCTTGATGACATCCTGAATGTAATATCTTGCCCATGCTGTAATTGAAGCTGCGCACTCCATGGAATGATATCTGCTGCCGAAAAATCCAAGATAGCCATAAATGGAATTTGCAACAGTTTTCAAAGCATAACTTCTTCCGGATAATGCAGAATCTTTTTTCTCTTTTAACTGCTTCTTTATTTCATTTCTTTTTAATATTAATTCCTTTACAACTTTTGGAATAAATGCTTCTTTGGTGTCAAAGTAATAATTTTTCCTTTTTCCTTTTATTTCAACTTCCGGTGTTTTGTTTCCTCTCCTGTTATTCAATGAGCTTGGAGAAATATTCTTTGTTACAATTAAGCTTGGATATAAACTCTTGAAATCAAAAACAACAATTTCTTTATAAAATCCAGGCTTTGGCTCCATTACAAAAGCACCCTCGTAAGTTTCATTCTTTCTCTCCATTATTGCATCATATTTTGGCCTGTTGGGGATTATTTCATTGAAATCTTTGGCTTTTTTTATAAGGTAATTTTCAACTAGGCTGCCATAAGTAGTTCTGCATACCTCATAAATTGGCATTCCAACCAATTTAGAAATTTCATTCAAATTTGGCAATAACTCCTTGCATAATTTATATGCCAGATCAGAATCCCTTAGGTTATATTCAGCTAATTCTTTTATATCCCCGCTGTCCCATACATCACTGATATCCCCCAAGTCAAAATCTAATTTTTTCTCTCCAAGAATTTCCTTGGCAACTGTATTAAGATTAAAAGTGTCTATCCTTAATCCACCACCCATTATCCTGCTTATAAATCTGTACATGTCAAGATGGGGAATGCCTTTTATCTTACAGCTTGAAAAACCAGTTCTTTCTTTTTTTATAATCAAGTTGGAATTATCAATTCCTAAATTTAGTCTCACGCCTAATTCATCAGCCCTTAATTTTATGTAGGGGAAATCAAAGCCATCCGTAAAATAGCCGGTGATATAGTCGGGCTTGTATTCTTTTATGACTTCAACGAATCTTTCAATTAATTCTTTTTCATTCTTTACAGTTTCAACATAAGAAGTCTTGACATTTTTCCATGTTATTACCTTGTTAAAATCTTCCCCCCTGAAGGATATCATTATTATTGGATCCTGCTTGTGTTTTTGGTGTCCTGAAAAATCTCCGTAAACTTCAATGTCAAACGCAAGTATTCTCGGATTTTTTAGAAACTCTGAATTTTTTTGCTTTACTTCCCCTTTAATCAGAATGCCCTCTTCATTATCCTCTAAAATCTCCCCTTCAACCTCGCTTAAGATTAAAGGATCAATATTTTTTTCAGTCAGATATCTTTTTATGAACCTAATATCTGTTTCAGCTTTTTCACTGCCTTTTATCTTTTCTCTGATGTGGGAAATATCCCTGTGGTTTGAAACATAAACCTTTGTTGCTTTGATGTCCTTGTCAAGATATTTTTTATTGACAATTTCTGTTTTAAGAACTTTGTAAATCTTGTTTTCTTCATTTATCCTTATCTTTTCTATCTCCTTTGATTTGTTCCCGTTTGATAATACATAAAAATAAGGGTTTACAGAATCATCCTTGACAACAATTCTTTCATTGTTCGTTGTTTTTCCAAAAATCAGGATATTCCCTTCATTATCATAATCAAAATCCAAAGGGTAAAACTCTTTCTTAACCATATATATTACAATAGAGACTCTTTTATTAAATTTTTCAATTCAGGCTTGAAGATAAAAGCATATCTTTCATCAAAATATCCGCACCTGAACCTGCTTAATGGAATTCCCGATCTTTTGCTTAGCATCAATGAATAGAAAAAAACCTGCGTTGCAGCATATTTCTCATCAAATGCTTTTGGCTTGTAATCCCATACCCATATTTTTCCATCCTCTATCCTAAGGATATCTATATGCCCGGTTAATGGCTCATCAGAATCAAAGATCCCATTAAAATTATTTAATTCATCCTTCTTGATCCATATTGGAACTTCCACAGAAACTGTCTTGTCATCATTCTCAAGCATAAACACCTGAACTTTGGAATGGTTTGTATGATATCTTTCTCCGTTGATTTTTAATCCCATCTCGCATAAGTTATTTACTTCATGCCCAATTATTTGGTGAATGTTTAGATTGTTTAGCTTGAATTTTAATGAAGAGCTTCTTGGCCCCTTCAAAAAATAATCATCAGGGCATTTTTCAAAAACCTTGTTTAGGTACCATATTAAACCGGGATAATCTAATGATAATTTATTTAATTTCTGATTATGCAATCTATATTGGTATGATCCCCCTTTATGCATCAAAGAAACTCTTTTAATCACCATATTTGTTAAATTTAAAAATAAGTAAAATATAAATATTATTGTATTTTATAATCACCATGGGACTAAATATAACTCAGATAATTCCGAAAAAGGACATTTCTCTGGATGATTTGAGGAATAAAAAACTTGCAGTGGATGCTTCTCAGATGCTTTATCAGTTTCTTTCATCTATAAGGCAGCCAGATGGAACTCATTTGATGGACTCTAATGATAGAATTACATCTCATCTTATGGGAATATCAACAAGAATTCCTAATTTGATTGAAAGAGGGTTAAAACTTGCATTTGTATTCGACGGAAAACCCCCTTCATTAAAAATTCATGAAAAAGAGCAGAGAGAGCACAGAAAAAGGCTTGCAGAAAGCAGGTTGGAGAAAGCAAAGGAGGAAGGTGATGAGGAATTAATGTTAAAATATTCAAAGCAGACTGTAAGATTATCCTTTGAAATGAGTGATGAGGCAAAAGAATTAATTCAGGCTTTTGGTCTGCCGGTTATACAGGCACCATCAGAAGCGGAAGCACAGTGCTCATTTATGGCAGAAAAAGAGGATGTTTATGCAGTTGCATCATCAGATTATGATTCTTTGTTGTATAGTGCACCTAGGATTGTAAGGAATTTAACATTATCAAATAAAAGAAAAATAAGAAACACATATGTTAATGTAAATCCTGAGTTGATAGAATTAAAGCAGGTTCTTAAGGAATTGGATATAAAACAGGATCAGTTGATTGTACTGGCAATTCTCATTGGAACAGATTACAATGTTGGCGGAATAAAGGGAATTGGCCCAAAGAGTGCACTGAAATTGGTAAAGGAGAACAGAAATTTTGATAGATTATTTGATGAATTAAAGCCTGATTTTGACTGGAAGAAAATATATGCAACATTCAAGTCAATGCCCATAATGAAAAATTATCAGCTGAGATGGTCAAATATTGATGAGGAGAAAATAAGAAAAATATTGGTTGACAGGCATGATTTTAGCGAGGAGAGAGTTAATAAAATGCTTGAAAAGCTAACAAAAAAAGAGAAATCACAAAAGGGATTATCTTCTTTTTTTAAGCCCTAAATCTTTGCTTATCTCTTTTTCTATGATTTTAATTTCTTTCTTGATTGGTTTCTCATAAATTGGAACTGCTCTTGCCAGCCTGGGTAACCTGAGAAATTTAAGGAACATGCTTGTCCTTGACAATCTTGTCCCTTCCTGTATTGACCTGAAGGTTTGTGTGCCCTTTTCCAGTTGCTGAAGCTCTCTTATAATTTTTTGTTCTTCACCTATTTTAGTTACTTCAGTTACGCCATGCAAAACTTTCTGCCCTTCTTCCAATGGGCCGGTAATCCTGAATATAACTGCAAGTTCTTCAAATAATCTGAATACCAGAATAAAAGGGAATACAGCAATTACTTCAAGCCAGTATTTTTTGAAAAACAATTTCACATTCCTTACCCTGTAAAATTTAAATATCAAATCAATAACGAAAAATCCGATTATTATGTAATCTGCAATGGTGGCGTATAATCTGTACTTCTCTATCAGGCTATGAAATGCGAATTCACCAATTATAATAAATAGAAGAATCAAAATCAAGTATGGAATAGCCTTGTCAACAATAACCTCAATAGTATGAAGCCATCTTCTCATAATTTATACTTTAGATGCATAATATTTAAATATATCCAAATAAAGAGTATTTAAGATGGAGCAAATGACGCATCTAGAAAAATTAGAAAAAGAGTTTCTTTTGGTGTTAGAAAATTTTGTAGGCAATAAATGGAAAGATACTAACAAAAATCTTGAAGGGGATTATATTTATTTACAAGATATTATTAAAACATTAAGGAATCAGATGGTTAAATCAAAGAGAGATAAATATGATGCTATAATTGGATTGATATCAACAAATTTGCATGATCCGACAGAAAAAATAAAAAAACAGGTTAGGGTTTTGATAAAAGGAATACAATTAATTAACATAAAAATTAATGTTGTTACAAATCATGCTAACAAAGGAGCTAAAACGTTTAATCCATTAAGTTTTTTGTTTAGAGAAAAGAATAGAAATAATTAAAACATAATCTTTAAATATTTCTAAATAGGACTAATTATATGGTTTTAGAATTTATTCCGGCTTTGGTATTAACCCCAATTATTGGATTGTATGAGTTGTTTTTAATACATCATGATGAAAATTTTAGGGGTTCACACTGGTTGAGCCACGGATTAAGCATTTTTCCAACAATCTTTATAGCTTTGCTGATAGTATTTAATGTTCCTTATTTTTTGGAGATAACTAACCTAGCCAATGCAAGTTCAATTTTGGCGAATGCTTGGGTTATAAGGGGTTTGATTGGTTTGATAATCTTGATAAGAATCCATGCTCAGTCTGCTGTGGTAAAGACAACCATTGGATCTTCAAGGGGGTTAAAGGAAACATGGGCACATGGTCTTGTAGTTGCAGTCTTGATTGTTTTGGCTCCGTTGTACTGGCCATTGGTTGAACCTTTGATAAAAAGTATAATTCCTATATAAAAAAATGTTAGATTCTGTTAAGGACACATTACTTAAGAGAGTACTCTTTTCTATAGAGAGAGCTTTGGAGCAGCCAGAATATTTCAAGTCAAACATTCTTGTTTTTATCAGTAAAATTGATGAAATTATAGAATTGAATGACAGAATGGGAAATTGTGAGAAAGAAAATGTTTCTCTTAAATTACTTAAAACTAATATCATAAATGTCAATAATAATTTTTTTGAAAAGGAAAAAATATTGAAATCAATAAATGAATTAAAGATAAATGGCAAATAATTAATAATCTATAATCCGCTTATAGGGGCTTTAATACCCATAATGTTTGGTCCAACTCTTGAATAATATAATGATATTAAAGATTTTAATTCCCCGGAGGTTAATGATTTTTTGCTTTTTATAAAAGATAAACAATTATTTATTCCCCCATTAATTCCAATACTTAAAATTATAATATTTTTTCCTAAGGGGGTACCATTTAATGAAGGATCCCTGTTCACAAAACTTATGATGCTTCTGGAAGATTTTTCCATATCTTCTAAATTATCTGTTAATTTTTTTAAATCCAGGGTTGTATTTTTAAATTCCTTTTCAATATTCCTATTTGCTATTAAAATCCTAGCATAATAACTTCTAATATTTTTAATTGTATTACTTCTCACTAATGGAATAGTTGATGTTGTAGATCCTCCGGAAGGTGGTATAGGAGATCCACCACCAGAAGATGTTGTAGGACTTCCTCCTGAACCACTAGTATACCCAGTTCCGCTATGAGATCTTCCTTGTGAAAGAAAATAAAAAATAGAAATGAATCCAAAAAGGACACCCAACCCAATAGCTAAATAATATAATTCCCCAATATTGTCTTGAAATATATCTTCAAACCAAGGGGTCATTATTGTAAGAAATATAATCATTAAAAAAGAAAGTAAAACTCTGATGGTTTTTGAAAACCAATCATGATTGTCCTTCATAAAATTATAAATCCACCTAAATCCAAAAATAATAAGTCCCAGAACCAGTATGAATGCTCCTATAGGGCCTAAAGCGGCAATAAATCTTCCAGGCAAAAATGCAACAGCAATCAAAGGTATTAATGCAGCAATTATATTTGCTGTGGTTTTGTTAAACTTTTTATTATCCTTAGTTAATATTCCAGATATAATACTGAATAATATAATCCATAGAATAAATCTAATAATAATGTCAGAACTTCCACCAGTAATTTCTCCAAATATTGGCTTTATCAATCCATTAGTCATTATCTGTATGGAATTGCTTATTGAATCGCTAATCACTCCTGTATTAATGGCAGCAGTTGTTATCGTGTTTCCATTATAAAATCCCAAACCGCCAAATATGCATAAAGCTAGAAAACTGAATGCTATGAAATAGATAAGACCGACATTTCTCTTTTTTCGCATAATTATCTATAACAAAAAAGTATATATAAACATTTTTATTTAATGTAATATGGCATCATTTGACCAGATTGGAAATATAATTGTATTTAATGAAGAAATAAGCAAAGAAAAGGCTAAATCTTTTATAAATAACAGGACAAAAACAGTTGCATACAAGTCTAAAAAATATTCCGGAAAATTAAGATTGCCAAGGATAAAGATTATTGCAGGCGTAAAAACAAAGGAAGCACTTCATAAAGAAAACAATGTTTTTTTGAAATTAAACATAGAAAAATGTTATTTCTCCGTAAGATCTGCAAATGAAAGGTTAAGGATAGCAAAATTAGTGAAAAAGAATGAATCAGTTTTGGTTATGTTCTCGGGGATAGCTCCCTTTCCTTTGGTTATTGAAAAAAATTCAAATCCAGATGAAATTTATGCAATAGAACTAAACAGAGAATGCCACAAATATGCAAAGGAGAATTTAATTCTGAACAAATCAAGAAAGATTAAATTATTGCAAGGGGATGTAAAAAAAGTTCTCCCAAGAATAAAAAAGAAATTTGACAGGATTGTAATGCCGCACCCATCAGATTCATTTTCATACTTAAATTTGGCATTGAAACATATCAAACCAAAAGGAATAATTCACTTCTACACCTTTGGGCAGGAAAAGGAAATAAAAGAAATAAAAGATAAAATAAAAAGTTATTCAGATAAGATTAGAATAAAGAAAGTTGTTAAAGCAGGAGACTACGCCCCTTTCACCTATAGATTTTGTTTTGATTTGGCAATGATGTAAATTTCCTTGCTTCTTTTCTTGCTGACTTTCGGCTTGAATATTTTCACATAAGAAAAATTGTTCTTAACTTCCTTGACATATTCATCCAGTCTGTTATTGTCGAATATTTTTACTAAAAGGTTTCCGTTTTTCTTCAACACTTTCTTTGCAATCTCCAATGCCCTGTAACACAAGTCCAGACTTCTTTCCTGATCCAAATCCTTTATTCCTGTTGTCTTTGGAGCAAGATCAGAAACTATTACATCAAAATTATTGTCCAATTTTTCAAATATTGAATCATCATAAACATCTTTATTTATGAATTTAAATTTCAGATTCTTAACTTCTTTGACATCAATGCCCCAGACCTCGCAATTTGTGTCTAATAAATACTGAACCCATGATCCTGGATAACAACCCAGATCAAGAACCTTGTTTCCTTTTTTTATTATATTATATCTGTTGTTTATTTCTTTTAGTTTGTAAATTGCCCTTCCTAAGAAACCTTCCCTCCATGCCCTTAAAGTATGTTTGTCTCTCATAATCCAATGTCTAGAATTTTCCTCTGGACTTTCACTGCTGTTGGCGCATCCCCTCCATGCCAGCTTATTTTTGGTCTTGTCTTGAATGAATAAATTCTTTCAGAGTTATCATCCAATATTATCCCGGCGCCTTTTATATCTGGCAAGCTATTAATATACTCCAGAATATCTGAAGTTAGATAAGTCTGCATAATCGAATTCAGGGCTTCAATGTCAACTTTTGCAGTTAACCTGTAACTTATTACAATATCCGATTGTGTTAAAACATCCTTATGAATTTCTCCTGGCTGTTGTGTAGCCAATACCAATGAAATTCCTGGTTGCCTTCCTTCTCTTAATATCTGAACCAATGCATCTGTTGCAGGAGTTCCTCCAGTTTTAGGAAGCATTTCATGTGCTTCATCTATGAACATCCAGACCATTGGAAAATCCTGCTCTTCTTTAACTAAAAAATGCTCTCCTGCTTGGATTCTTGACATCTCCTCTTTTTTTCTTTCAGTCATTCTTTCCTGCAATATTTTTTTTGATAATATCCCTGTAACCAATGCTTTGACATTAAAATCATCATAACAGCTCGTGTCAATAATTGAAACTTGTCCGCCAATTATGATATCTCTGATTTCACTTGCTTTTTTATCAAATATTCCCCATGACTTTGCAGCCTGAAATCTGTTTTCAGCAGCATTTTTTATTTCCTGATTTGATTTCTTGTCTTTCTGAATATTTTTTATTACGTCACTCAAATCATAATTTCCTTCCAAATTGGAAACAATTCTTTCAATTAATACACCAACCGGTTCTGTAACTTTTAAATCAAATACCTTGCACCAGTCGTTTGAACTTAATTCGCTTGGTCTTATTGAAAATGAAAAATCAGTTGGGATTCCTTTTTCCTTGTAATCTTTGTATTTTCCCAAAGGAGTGTAAACTTTAACGCCCAATCCTTTTGGTTTCATTCCCCACAGTCTTAATTCATCCTCCTGTTTTGTGTTGGGATATTTCATGCTCCAGAATATCCCCATGGTATCTATAATAATAATTGCCAAGTTCTTGCTTACTTCTTTTGGAAGATGGGTCATTTCTTCAGCCATGACAGATAATCCGTAGGACTTTCCAGAACCCCTCTTACCACTTACTAAAATTACATGGCTTGTAGAAACATCAAGCATGATTCTATTGCTTAAAGAGCTGAATTGCCCCATTTTTACATATTGCTTTCCAAAGAAAATCAAACCCTTATTGCCTAATTCCTTTATCTGGTCCTCACCCCTTCCAATAATTATGTCATAAGCCATTATATAAATTAAGAATATTTGATTAATATATGTTTCTGTTAATTACCCAAACGGTTAACCTACAGGACGAAATGTTTTACAACTTTTACTTATAGCAGATAATAAACTTTTAGCTTCTTCTAAATTTTCAGGACTTTCACCCCCTTCAACTATCCCTTCTAATAATTTAACACTTCTTTTAATTAAATCAACAGTTGCATATTCTCCATACACCATTTTAAATTCATTATTTACATAACCTAAAGGATAAAAAAGTTTGGAAGAATTATTTTTGTTTAATGGGTCTTTTAAAAAAGCTTGAACTATTTCAATATATTTTTTTATATATGAATCTCTATACTCTTTTGTAATATGTCCACCAGGATAAATACATAAATTTGCACAATTGGATGTTGTGTCTAATAATGAAAGTTCTCTTGCTATAGTTATTACCATATAAATATTGACACCCAAAATTATTTAAACTCTTATTTGTTAATAAATTCATGGAGTTTATATATTGGATATTGATAATTCTTGGAGTAATAATTTTATACATTATTGTAGCTTATAACTCATTGATTGTTTTAAGAACAAGAATAAGCAATGCTTGGTCTCAGATTGATGTTCAGTTGAAAAGAAGATATGATCTGATTCCAAATTTAATAAGTACAGTAAAGGGTTATGTTAAACATGAGAAAACAGTTCTTAATGAACTGACAAAAGCAAGATCAAATTTAATTAAGGGAAGCATGGAGAGTAAGGCAAGAGCATCAAATCAGATAACAGATGCATTGAAATCAGTGTTTGCAGTGGCAGAGAATTATCCTCAGTTAAAGGCAAATGAAAACTTCAAGTTATTGCAGGAGGAATTGTCTGGAACTGAATCAAAGATTGCCTATGCAAGGCAGTTTTACAATGATAGTGTAATGTCCTTTAATATAAAAGTTCAGAGATTTCCAACAAGCATTATAGCAAATGCCTTTAACTTCAAGGAAAAGGAATTCTTCAAGGCAGAAGGAAAAGAAAAGGAAAACATAAAAGTAGAATTTTAAGATGTATTCTCAAATAGAATCTAATAAAAGAAATTCCATATTTTTATTTGTTCTTTTCTTGATTTTTATTGGGGTTATTGTTTATATTGTAAATTTACTGTTTTTTCAGGGATATATGTTCATCATTGTTGCTGCAATAATTGCGATAATATTCTCTTTAATCAGTTATTATTCAGGGGATAAGATAGTTCTTTCTATGACAAAGGCAAAGGAAGCAAATAAAAAAGATCATGCTTATTTGATTAATGCAGTAGAAGGTCTTGCAATTGCAGCAGGAATTCCTAAGCCAAATGTTTATGTTATTCCAGGACAGCAGATAAATGCATTTGCAACAGGAAGAAATCCGAAAACATCATCGGTTGCAGTCACAGAAGGTTGTTTACAAAAATTGAACAGGCAGGAATTGGAAGGCGTCCTCGCTCATGAAATGTCTCACATTAAAAATTATGATATAAGGGTCATGATGCTTGCTTCTGTTTTGGTTGGAATAATCATTTTTCTTACTGAAATAATGCTAAGATCCTTTTTATGGGGTGGTTTAAAGGGAAATGACAGGCAACAGGGAGGGGGATTGCAGCTTGTTCTTATTATTATTGGGGTTGTTTTGTTAATCTTAGCTCCAATAATTGCACAAATGATCAAATTTGCAATATCAAGAAAGAGAGAATATCTAGCAGATGCATCAGGGGCAATGTTAACAAGGTATCCAAAAGGGTTGGCGGATGCTCTGAAAAAAATAAAATCAGATTCTTCTGAATTAAGGACAGCATCAAATGCAACAGCACATCTATTTATTGCAAATCCTTTCAAGAAAAAACAATGGCTGGCAGGTTTATTTCAAACACATCCAGACGTTGATTTGCGTATAAAAAAATTAGAATCAATGTAAAAATTTCATATAATTGAATTCTTTCATGAATTTATTTTTAGACATGTGCAATTCTTTGCCTAATTTTTCAGCCAGCTCTTTCTCTTTACTTTCTTTTCTGTTATTTATCCATATCTTAAGAATTCTTGAATTTCTTTTATAACTGACAAATTTATTTTCTATTTTATCTTTTGAGAATGCAACACCCAAATTCATCAGGGCATTCTGATAAACCAGATATCTCCAGTATTGCCATCTTCTTATTCTTCCCCGAAAAACATCAGCCTTGCTGAGATAATCATAAGCATCTCTTAAGACTTCATTCTTGTATTCATAAGGTATATTTTCTTCAAGCCATAAAAAAATTTCATCCAGATTTTCATCAAGCAAATTGATTGATTTCAGAATTTCTCCCTGATTTTTTGTCTTGAAAATATATTTCAATACATTAAGGATTGTTTCTTTCTTTTCCCTTATATCAATTTCGTCATTGCTTAACATAAGGAGTTCCAAATCATTTATTGCAGATCTTCCGTCTCCCTTGCAATTGACAGCTATTTTTCTTAGATAATTGTCTTCAATATCCTTGCCCTCTTTATTTAAAATATTCTTCAAAATTTTTAAAATATCCAGATAATTTAATTTTTCAAACTGAATTAATTCACAATTCTTCCTTAAATCCTTGAATTTGGAATCCCATATCTCATTTCCTATTATAATCACAGGATGCCCTGTTTCTTTGATGATATTGACAATCTCTGTTATTGCCCCTCTGTCTTTGCTGTTTAATCCATCAATCTCATCAATCAGTATTATCTTGCCTTTGAAAAACAAGCTTGCCTGTCTTGCAGAGCTACCTATTTTTTCATCTATTTGATCTTTGTTTCTGTAATCGCTTGCATTGATTTCAAGGATTTCATAATTCAAATCTTTTGATAACGCGTGAATGGAGGAGCTTTTTCCTATACCAGAAACACCATAAACAAGGATTGCTTTTTTTTCTTTAACTGCCTTTTTTAACTTGGATATTGCATTATCCTGTCCAACAATATCATTCAAA
>JAGVZC010000013.1 GCA_018302885.1 Candidatus Woesearchaeota archaeon | reverse complement strand
AAAAAGCTAAAAATATTGGCAGCAGGGGATATTCATGGAGATTCCAGATTAGCAATTGCTCTGGCAAAAAGGGCAGAAAAAGAAAATGTTGATTTGGTAATCCTAGCTGGAGACTTGACAGAAGCAGATCAAACTTCAAAAGGAATAATTTACCCGTTCACCAAGAGAAACAAGAAAGTTTTGTTAATCCCTGGAAATCATGATTCCTTCGCAACAGCGGATTTTCTGGCAGAATTGTATGGTGTTAAAAATATTCATGGATATTCTGTAAGATATGAGGATGTCGGAATATTCGGATGCAGTGCAGTGAATATAGGAATGCATCAGTTAAGTGAATCAGAAATTTATGATTTATTGAAGAAAGGATTTGATAAAATAAAATACCTAAAGAAAAAAATAATGGTTACTCACACACCCCCAACAAGTACAAAAATGGAAAAATTATCGCATATGTTTATAGGCACAGACAAGGTCAATGTGGCTTCCAAAGGTGTTGAAAAAGCAGTGAGGAGATTCAAGCCGGATTTGTTGATTTGTTCTCATCTTCATGAAGCAGAAGGTATAGAAGAGAGATTAGATAAAACCATAGTTCTTAATGTTGGAAGAAAGGGAAAAATAATTGAAATATGAATCAGGAACAAGTTTGGGATGTTCTAGCTGAATCTTGGAGTAATTTTAGAAATAAGATACAGGAAAAAGAAATTTATGATTTAAACTGGAAAGAAGGAAAATTATTGGATGTTGGTTGTGGAAACTGCAGGAATCTAATTCCTTTTAAAAATTTGGAATTATATGGAATAGATTTTTCTAAAAATATGTTAAAAGAAGCAAAGAAATTATCTGATAAAAATAATCTAAAAATTAATTTAAAAAAATCAGACATGAGAAAAATTCCATTCAAAAATGATTATTTTGATTATTGTTTGTGTATAAATTCAATTCATCATTTAAATAAAAAAGATGCAGATAAGACATTGAAAGAAATTTATAGAATTTTAAAAAAAGATGGGCAAGGTTTCATTTCTGTGTGGAATAAATATACAAAATTCAGATTCAAGAAAAAAGCACCTTTGTTTTTGTTGTTCAAACCAAAAGAAACTTATATTGCTTGGAAACAAAAAGATAAAATTTATCGTAGATATTATTATTTGTATGATTATTTTGAATTTAAAAAATTATTAAGGCAAAATAAATTCAAAATAATAAAATCTGGAAATTTTTTTGATAAAAACATAAAATTTCTCATACAAAAGTAATTTAAAGGTTATAGAAATACTATTCTATCATGACTGAACTTATAATTACAGAAAAGCCAAGCCAGAGTGAAAAGATTGCACAGGCGCTTTCTGACAAGAAACCGACGAAAAAAGTAATCAATAAGGTTCCTTATTATGAAATAACCCATAACAAGAAAAAAATAATTATTGGCTGTGCAGTTGGTCATCTATACAATCTGGCGGAAAAGAAGAAATCATTTATGTATCCCTCATTCGATCTTGAATGGAAGCCTTCAAATGAGATCTCAAAGAATTCAGAATTTTCAAAAAAATATCTGACAGTTCTGAAAAAGATTGTAAAAGATGCAACAGAATTTACAGTTGCATGCGATTATGATACTGAGGGCTCCCTCATAGGCTATAATATAATAAGGTTTGTTGCAAATAAGAAAGATGCAAACCGAATGAAGTTCTCAACATTGACAAAAAATGAACTGATAGAATCATACGATAAAAAATCAAAACATCTGGATTTTCACATGATAAATTCTGGAGAAACAAGGCATTATCTTGATTACTTTTATGGAATAAATATATCAAGAGCTTTGATGTCTGCAGTAAAGGCAGCAGGATCCTACAAAACACTTTCCTCAGGAAGGGTTCAAGGGCCAGCATTAAAAGTTCTTGCAGCAAGGGAATTGGAAATAAGAAAATTCAAACCAAAGAAATATTGGCAATTGCAGGCAATAAACTCTTTGGAGCTATGGCATGAAAAAGACAAGTTCTTTGAAAAAGACAAGGCAGATAAAATATACAATAATATAAAAAATGAAAAGTCAGCAAAGGTAAAATCATCAACAACAAAAGAATTTTATCAGGAGCCACCAAACCCGTTTGATTTGACTTCGCTACAATTAGAGTCTTACAGGTTATTCAAAATAACCCCAAAACAAACGCTTGATATTGCACAGGAGCTTTATACAAAAGCTTATACTTCTTATCCAAGAACATCATCCAACCAAATCCCGGAATCAATCAATTACAAAGAGCTAATAAAAAATCTTTCAAAACAAACTAAATATGAAAAGGCGTGCAAATTCCTGCTTTCAAAAAAAGTTCTTGCGCCAAACAACGGAAAAAAGAAAGATCCTGCACATCCAGCAATATACCCAACAGGGGAAATTCCAAAAAAACTTTCAGAGCGTTCACAGAAAATATATGACTTGATTGTCAAGAGGACTCTTGCATCATTCTCGGAAAAAGCTAAGAGACAGACAGTTCACATCAAAGCAGAGATAAAAGGGGAAATTTTTGCTGCAAAAGGAACAACAACAATCGAAAAGGGATGGCATTCTTTTTATGAGCCTTATGTAAAGCAGGAAGAGCATGAAATGCCAAATATGAAAGAGGGGGGTAAAATAAAACTAAAAAAAATAAATAAGTTAGAAAAAGAGACAACACCCCCAACAAGATATTCTGAGGCTTCAATAATAAAAGAACTTGAAAATAAAAATTTGGGTACAAAAGCAACACGTGCGGCAATTATAGAGGCACTTTACCAGAGGGATTATATCACTGGAAAATCAATTGAAGTGACAGATCTTGGGCTAGAGACAATAAAGGTCCTAGATAAATATATTCCAGAAATAATTGATGAAAAATTGACAAGGCATTTTGAGGAAGAACTGGAGGAGATTATTGAAGACAAATCAGAGCCAGAGAAGATACTTGAAGAATCAAAGCAGCATTTGACAAAAATACTGACAAGATTTAAGAAATCTGAAAAAGAAATAGGAAAAGAGCTGATAGAATCCTTGAGGGAAACCCAGAACAAGGCATCAATTGTTGGTGAATGTCCAGTCTGCAAAAAAGGAGAATTAAAAATTCTTTACTCAAGAAGATTTAAGTCTTATTTCATCGCATGCAATCAGTATCCCCAATGTAAAACTACATTTTCCCTGACTCAGGGATTGCCAAAACCAATGGATAAAAAATGTGAGCATTGCGGTTTTCCATTAGTTCAGATAATAAGAAAAGGAACAAGACCATTCAATTATTGCTTTAACAAGCAATGCCCAAAAAGGATTGAATGGATGAAAGAGAACAAGAAAAAGGTTGAGGAATTCAGGAAAAAACTTAATAAACCTTAAGATTCTCTAAAAAACACTATGTCTCTAAATTTTTTCGAGGTAAAAAATAAATGATAGTGATGAAATTTGGCGGAACATCTCTCGCAAATGCTGAGAGAATAAAAAATGTTGCAAATATAATTAATACAAGATTGAATAAAAAACCAATTGTTGTAGTCAGCGCAGTTGGGGGGATAACAGACAAATTAATTGATTTGGCAAAAGAGGCTTCAAAAGGAACAAACCCGAATGAAAGAGTAGAGCAGATAGTGGATATTCATAAGAAAATAATAAAATCATTGAACCTTAATGACGAATTTTTAATAGAAGATTTTGTTAAATTATATGATATACTAAATGGAATTTATTTGTTGAGGGAGCTTTCTCCAAGGTCATTGGATATTGTATCTTCTTTTGGGGAAATATTCTCATCAAAAATTTTGTCGGAATATTTAATTTCCCTAGGAATAAAATCAAAGCAGTATAATGGATGGGATATTGGAATTGTAACAGATAATAATTTTACCAATGCAGAAATACTTGAAAAAACATATGATAATATAAAAGACAAATTAACAAACGTAAAAGATCTGCCTGTTGTGACTGGTTTCATAGCAAATGATGAGGAAGGCAATATAACCACATTGGGCAGGGGAGGAAGCGATTATACAGCATCAATAATTGGTTCGGCATTGGATGTTGAGGAAATAGAGATATGGACAGATGTTAATGGGATAAAGACAGCAGACCCAAGAATTGTGGAGAATGCAAGGCAGTGGGACAAAATAACCTTTAATGAAGCAGCAGAGATGGCTTTCTTTGGAGCTAAAGTACTTCATCCAAAGACAATAAGACCGGCAATAACCAAATCAATACCTGTGAGGATTCTTAACACTTATGAAATAGAAAACAGGGGAACATCGATTGTTAATGAGGATAATGAAGATGTTCTTTTCAGGTCAATTTCATTGAAGAAAGACGTGACTGTTATTAGGATATGTTCAACAAAAATGTTGATGGCTTATGGTTTTCTTGCAAGAATATTTGAAATCTTCAGGAAATACAAAATTTCAATAGATATAGTTTCAACAAGTGAAGTAACGGTTTCATTAACTCTTGACAAAGTTAACAACGGATTAAAAAATCTGCAATCAGCAATTTTAGAATTGGAAAAAATAGCAAAAGTGGAAGTATTAAAGGAAAGATCAATAATATGCATAGTCGGTAAGGGGATAAGAGACAAGTCAGGAATTCTCAAGAGAATATTTGATGTTTGCAGGAATTATAATATAGAATTGGTGTCACAGGGAGTATCTCCTTTGAATATTTCTTTTGTTGTAAAGCAGGAAGATGCTGAAAATATAATCAAGGAGTTGCATAAGGAATTATTTGAAAAATGAACAATAGAACTTTGCTGCAAATCGCTAAAGAACATATGACCCCTGCTTATGTATATGATTTAGAAAAAGTAAGAGAACAAATAACTAAACTAAAAAATGCATTCACCTATTCAAGAACAAGGTTTTTGTATGCAATAAAAGCAAATTTTAATCCCTATCTTGTTAAAGAAATAGTTAAAAATGGTTTTGGTATAGACGCTGTTTCTCCAGAAGAGGTTGAATGTGGAATCTTATGTGGTGCAGAATGTTCTTCAATAATGTTCACAGGAAATAACATGAGTAATGAGGATATGAAAGAGGTTCATAGATATGGGGCATTATTAAACATTGATTCTTTATCAAGATTAGAAAAATTTGGCACTTTTTATCCAGGTTCGGATGTTTGTATAAGATTTAACCCCGACATTGGGGCAGGCAATCATAAGCATAATATAACCGGAGGAGAGGAATCAAAATTTGGAATTTCTCATTCACAGTTACAAGATGTTTTAGACATAATAAATAAATATAATTTAAGGTTAGTTGGAATTCATCACCATATAGGTTCTGGTTGGTTAGATGTAGAATCCCCATTAAATGCATTAGAAATCATTTTAGAAGTAGCTTCCATTATCCCGAAACTGGATTTTATAGACCTAGGGGGGGGTTTTGGTATTCCTTATAAACCAGATAAAGAAGAATTGGATGTTAATGCATTAGGGAATCAAATTAGTGAAAAATTTTTAGGATTTTGTAAGAATAAAGATAAAGAATTAGAGTTAAGGTTGGAGCCTGGAAGATATATTGTTGCACAGGCAGGGCATCTTCTGGTTAAGGTGACCACAATAAAAGAAAATCCTCAAGGTAGAATATTTGTTGGTGTTGATTCAGGAATGAATCACATGATAAGGGTTCCTCTTTATGATGCTTATCACAGGATAATTAATTTGTCAAACCAAAATGGAGAACAAATAGCTTATGATATTTGTGGAAATGTTTGTGAGAGCAGCGATTTCTTTGCTAAAAGTAGAATAATTTCTGAAATAAGGGAAGGGGATATACTCTCAATTGAAGATACAGGAGCTTATGGTTTTGCAATGTCAAGTGATTATCAACTTAGATCAAGGCCTGCAGAGGTTATTGTTGATGGAAATGAAATTTTTTTGAGCAGGAAGAGAGAAACTCTAAAACATTTATTGTCTAAATATGAAAGACCAACCCAGAGTCATCAATCTTGAAACTAATCTTTTTATCTTTTGTAATCAACATTCTAGGATCTTTTTCAAGTTTTATTATGTTATTTACATGTCTTACCAGTATATTATCTCCAACATTTCTTAACCTATTTTTGTTTACATCAAAATAAACCTGATTTACAATTAAAACTTTGTTACATACCTCATTTAAAATTCTTAACTGCTTGTTTAGCCTTGCATTTGCTGCATATAGATTATCTTTTATTTCTCTTCTATAAAAATGCCCTATTGTATCTACAACTATGAAATCAAATTTTCTCAAGCTTTTTATTAGTTCATGCTGCTCAATGAAGCTTTTTGGCTTGAATAAAAATATTTTTTTGATTAATTCATTGTAATTTTCATTCATTTGCTTTATTCTTTCAATAGAAAAACTATTTTCGGAATCAATGTAGGCAATCTTCTTGTTTTCTTTTGCTTCCTTAAGGCATTCCTGAATTGCCAGTGTTGTTTTACCTGTGGCAGATTCCCCATACACAAGATTAATTCCTTTGGTTATTGAATACATGTCAATTATAATTTAAATAAATTAATAATTGTTTCTAACCAAAAAATTTATATACCTTTTATAGGTATAAAAAAGGTATAATGAAAATCACAATTGAAAACGTGGAAGCAATAATTGAGACCGAAGTAAAATCATATTCAACTTCAACCAGGGTATCAGTCCCAAAAAAATGGGCAAATAGAAAGGTTAAAATAATTTTAATTAAGAGATAATGGAAATGAAAGAAATTAAACTGAAAGTAATGGAAGCTTTGCAGGAAGAAGCATATAAGGGAATAGTCAGAATAGACTCCCAAACTATGAAGGATATTGGAGTTCATCCCGGAGATGTTGTAGAAATACAGGGAAGCAGATCAACCGTGGGGATAGTTGATAGGGCATATCCAACAGACGTTGGCCAGAATATCATAAGGATGGATGGAATTCTAAGAAGAAATGCAAAGACAGGCATTGGAGAGCAGGTTAATGTAAAAAAGGCAGATATAAAAGAAGCGAAATCCATTACAATAGCACCTGCACAAACAGGAGTTATGGTAAGGGCTGATCCCTATTTATTCAAAAAAACATTGCTTGGAAGATCTGTTGTAACAGGAGACATTGTAGTTCCTGGAGGATCAACAAGAAGAAGAACAATGTCAGATTCTCCTGTTTTTGATGATATATTTTCATTATCTGATATGTTTGATAACTTGCCAGGATCTTTTGGTTTTGGTGGTTTGAGGTTTATGGTTGTGTCAACAATGCCAAAATCGCCAGTTATAATAACAGAAAATACTCAGGTAACTTTAAGTCCGAAAGCAGTTGAAATTTCAGAGGAAAAAATACTGGAAGTTACATATGAGGATATAGGCGGTTTAAGTGAGGAAGTTAAAAAAATAAGAGAAATGGTTGAATTGCCATTGAAACATCCTGAAATTTTCAATAAGCTTGGTATTGAACCTCCGAAAGGAGTTCTATTGCATGGCCCCCCAGGAACTGGAAAAACATTATTGGCAAAAGCAGTTGCAAATGAAGTTGAAGCAAATTTCATTTTAGTTAATGGTCCGGAGATTGTAAATAAATTTTATGGGGAGTCGGAAAAAAAAGTTAGAGAGATATTTGATAATGCAGAAAAGCAGGCGCCATCAATCATATTCTTTGATGAATTGGATGCTATAGCTCCAAAAAGGGAAGAAACATACGGCGAACTTGAAAGAAGAATGGTTAGCCAGATTCTGACACAGATGGATGGCCTTAAGACAAGGGGGAAAGTTGTAGTTATCGGAGCAACAAACAGGCCCAATTCATTGGATCCGGCTTTAAGGCGTCCAGGAAGATTTGATAGGGAAATATCCATTTCAGTTCCAAACAAAGAAGGAAGATTAAATATTCTAAAAATTCATTCGAGAAATATGCCACTGACAAAAGATGTTGATTTGAATAAGATAGCAGAAATAACCCATGGTTTTGTTGGTGCAGATTTGGCAGCATTATGTAAGGAATCAGCAATGAATGTTTTGAGAAGAGTATTGCCTGATTTGAAATTTGGCGAGACAGAGGAAATTCCAAAGGAAATTTTAGAAAAATTAATAGTCACAGATAGTGATTTCAGGGAAGCACTGAAAATTGTAAGGCCAAGCGCATTGAGGGAAGTTTTGATAGAAACTCCAAATGTCAAATGGAAAGATATTGGGGGTGCTAAAGAAGTACAGCAGGAATTAAAGGAAGCTGTTGAATGGCCATTGAAGTATGCTGAATCATTCAAGAAACTTGGAGTTAGACCTCCAAAAGGAATTTTGATTTATGGCCCTCCAGGAACTGGGAAAACATTATTGGCAAAAGCAGTTGCAGGCGAGTCAGAGGCTAATTTTATCCTGGTAAGGGGCCCGGAATTATTAAATAAATTTGTTGGTGAGTCAGAGAAGGGTATTCGTAAGGTATTTGAAAGGGCAAGACAGGCTTCACCATCAATTATATTTTTTGATGAGCTTGATTCACTGGCACCAAAAAGAGGAATGTCTCATGATTCACAGGTAACAGAAAGGGTTGTTAATACTTTATTGAGCGAGATGGATGGTTTGGAGGAATTAAATGATGTTGTTGTTATAGGGGCTACTAATAGGCCAGATATTCTTGATCCAGCTTTGCTAAGACCAGGAAGATTTGACAGATTATCTTTTGTTGGTGCTCCTTCAAAAGAAGAAAGATTGGAAATATTAAAAATTCATACTAAACCTATGCCTTTAGCAAAAGATGTTGATTTGAACAAGATTGCAGAAAAAACAGAGGGGTATACTGGCGCCGATATTGAAGCAGTATGCAGGGAAGCGGGAATCTTAACTTTAAGGAATAATGTTAAAGCAAGAGAAGCTAAAGAAGAAATTTCTGAAGAGATTAAGGAAGGAAAACAAAAAGTTAAGAAAGTTAAGGAAAAACCAAAAAAAGAAATTATAGAGGAGTTAGAAATCAAGAATAAATTCTTTGAAGAGGCATTGAAGAAGGTAAAATCTTCAGTTACAAAAGAAATAATAGACAAATACAAGGCAATTGAAGAGAATTATTTGAGGCAGGCAAAAGCAGCAATAACAAAAGAAATTCCAAGTTATATGGGATAATTTATTAAATATAATTAATTTATTCTTTTTATGAAATATGTTGTAATTTCAAATCCTAAAAGATTAGAAGAGATAAAAAGCAAAATATCAAAGAAAGGAGGGGGTAATTTTCATGTTATTTCTGATTTTGACAGGACATTGACAAAATCATTTATTAACGGAAATAAATTCACTTCAATAATTTCTCTTTTAAGAGAAGGAAATGCCATAAGTTCTTATTATGAAAAGAAATCACATGAATTATTCAATAAATATCATCCGATTGAAGTTGATTTGAAATTTCCTTTGAAAGAAAAAAAGAAAGAGATGCATGAATGGTGGACAACCCATTTTGAATTGTTAATAAAATCAGGGTTAAACAAAAAAGATTTAGAAAGGGTTGTTGAAAGTAATAAAATACAATTTAGAGAAGGCTGTCTGGAATTTTTTGATTTCTTGCATAGTAAGAGTATTCCATTGATTATATTTTCTTCAAGCGGATTGGGGGATGCAATTCCAATGATACTGAAAAAGAATAGAAGGTTATACGAGAATATTCATATAATTACAAATTTTTTTGAATGGAATAAAAAAGGAAATGCGATTAAGGTAAAAGAGCCAATAATTCATGTAATGAACAAAGATGAAACTTCAGTTAAAAATTACCCTTTCTTTGATGAAATAAAGAACAGAAAAAATGTTTTGTTGCTGGGGGATTCTTTAGGAGATATTGGAATGATAAATGGTTTTGATTATGCTAATTTAATTAAAATTGGATTTCTTAATGAAAAAATAGATGAACACCTTGAAATTTACAAGAAAAATTTTGATGTTATTATAACAGATGATAATTCAATGAATTATGTTAATAAATTATTAAAGGAAATAATTAATTAGAGATTTCCTAACTTCCTTTTTATCTCTTTTACTTTAATCCTAATCTCATCAGAAAAGGAATCTTTGTTTTCAGTGCCTTCAAAGAATTTTAATAACTTGTCCTCCTTTTTTCTCAAATCATAGTAATGGTCAAAATAGCTCTGGCCGGATTTCAGTTGTTTTTCTATATCCCTTATTTCATTTAATATCATCACAGCTTCAGATTGTTTTCCTGTTGGCAAAATTTTTGATTTTGGTGGATTAAGTCTTTCTAGCCTATCATTGTCAAGTATATCCTCAACTTTTAAAATAACAGGATGTTTCTTTTCGGATAATGATCTTAAATTTTGTGATTGCAGTCTTCTAAGGACTTCCAATGTTGATTCCCTTTTTCTAACCTCTTCCATACCTATTATTTATCTATCTATGATATAAATCTTACGTTATTATCTATTAGTTATTCAGAATTATTAAATTGGATAGCTTTTTCTTAATTCTTTGCTCAAATTTCCCATGACAAACTTCTTTCTTTGTGCTGTGAAGTAATCAAGCAAATCCCTTTGTGTTATTATCCCTATCAATTCACCTTTCTCATTTGTAACAGGGAACCTTCTGAATTTCTTTTTCTGCATGTATTCATTTGCATAGTAAATATTTGTATTTGGGGGAATAGAAATTACGGGAGAAGTCATTATCTTGCTTACATTGTTCTTTTTTGCATCTAAATTGACAGAAACAACCTTTCTTGTGAAATCCCTTTCAGTTACAATTCCAATTGGTTTTTTATTCAAAACAACCACCACAGAGCTGATGGTTTTTTTCCTCATTTTTTTAGCGGCATCCATAATGGAAGTCTCTGGAGAACAAGTAACAACTTTTCTTGTCATTATTTTGTCTACGGTCTCAACCATGATATTTTTAAGAAAAACATAATATATAAAATTATCTTTTAGCTTGAATTACTTTTCTAACTTCTTTTAATATTTGTTCAATAGGGCTACAATCTCTTTCTTGAATTTGTTTTAAATTTTCTTGTAATTCTGTATGATTTTTCATTAATGCTCTTGTTTGATCATTATACCAATTAATACCTTGTAATAATCCTTTTTCAAATAGTTCAGGAGTCCAATCTAATTCTTGGCAAAGATTTGCTAAACCATTTTCTTCTGTATAAACTCCCCCTTTAGAGATATATTCCAAATTAGAAGTATTATCTAGATAAGGCAAAAAAGGATGGAAATGTGTTCTATTATAAACTTCAACACCTCTTGTCTTATTTCTTTTCTGACCCATAACCTCTTCTGTAACCAACGCTATAACTTGGTAATGTTTTCCCTCCAGCATCATTCTTTGTTCATCTTTCAATAATAATCCAAAAGGATAATAATTAGTTTCTTCAGCATCAATAAATCTTGCTACGTTATCTTGTGGTCCAATTTCTGTTACAGATAGTATAACTCTATCTACCCCTTCTTTTTCAATTCTGTCCAAACCTTTAACAATTGTTTTATAAAGATCAGACTTATCATTCTCAACTAATTTAGGTGTTTCAGATTTTCCTTTAAGAATCCCAGAGCTCATAAAAACTCAAAAATATCTTAGTTTATAAATTTTCCTATTTTAACCACTCACAAATAATAAACTATCTTTTGGTTAATATTTTTACCTTGTCATCAATCAGCAAAGTATGTTCTGCCTGGCTTACAATCCCCTTGCTTTTTTCAGGCAATTGTTTGTATTGGCTTATCATCCCTTCTTTTTCCAAACTTCTCAAAGCAAAATTGACCTTGAATTCAGGAAATTTCTTCAACAACCATCTTTTTGTGAATGGCAATGTTCTGTATTCATCAGCAATGAAATCAAGAATTTCCTTGCTTATTTGCGTTCTTACGCTTTTTATTCTTTCTAGTTTGAAAATTCCAGAATCCTTTCCTTCCTCAATCATCCCTATCCCTGTTGTTGCAAAAGGTTCTATTGCAATCACAATCCCTTTTTCAAGTTTAAAATTATCTCCATTGTCATAATTTGGAATGCTTAGTCCGGAATGTTGCTCATATAAATCAATTGAATGTCCTGTTAAATTTTTTACAGGATTAAATCCATAGGAACTGATTGTCTTGTCAATTACTTTTCCAATGTCCTTTAATTTTGTTCCTATCTGAATAATTTTAATTGCCTCATTTAATGCTTCTCTGCTTGCTTCTATTAATTCTTTATTATTTCCCACCGTAACTGCATTGTCTCCTATGGCTCCATTAATATGAACACCAACATCCAATTTGACAATATCACTCTCTTTGATGCTGAAATCCTCTTTGACAGGTGCATAATGGGCGGCAATCTCATTTATAGAAATCTGTGCAGGAAAAGCAGGCTTTCCTCCAAGCTGAAAAATTTTAGATTCTACATTTTCAATTATTTCCAGAACTGATTTGTCTTTTTTTATCAGTCCCTTTCCATATTCAAGAACTTCAGATGCTATTTCTCCTGCTTTTATCCAGTCTTTCATATTCATACACTCGTTTTTTTGATTAAAAAGTTAACTATATTTTCAAAATATTTTATAAACTTTAGAATAGTAAATTTTATAAACATTCATTTCTTCACTTCAGATGAAAATGACTTTAGTTTTGTCAACATCAGAGAATGATTATATTTGCATCCCCAATACAGAGGATTATATCACTAAAAGTCTTATAGCTAAAGGATATAATTACCATGATCAAACAAAACTTGTTCATGGAAATGGGGCGTTGATTCTTACTCTGAACGATTCCTTAATTTTAGATTCCACTCTTATAAGTGGAATAAGTGAAAAATACTTGGTATACGATGGTAATGGAAATAATATTGAATCTGAAGAGTTAAGTTTAATACTTGATAATAGGCATGCACCAATAGGAAATTGTAGGGGAGAAAATCTTGATGCACTGTTTAATAAAGGAAAAATTTCATTTTATAAACTTGAAAATGGAGAATTTATTTCAGTATCTGAAAGTTTGCACGAAAATACGTTAATGGTTGATAAGAGGATTAATTTAACAGATTTTGTGATGAACAAAAATTTTCATACTTCACAAGGATTGCCAACACAAGATATTAGGGAAGGAGACTTTTATTATTCATATCCAAGAAAGGGAAAAGTTGCTAGGCTCGTTGCCGACTCTAGCGGGGCTTTCCTGAATTACCTTATGGGTCCATCCAACTTGAATGTTGGTCTCGGGGTGCGCGCGAAAATTTCCACAGGAAATTTAAGGCAATTTCTTGAAGAATTAAGAGATAGATACAAAGTTCAAGAAGGAGATATTTATTTTACAAAAGAAAGACTAATAGCATAGCTTTCAAAATTCACCCAATTTTCTTTGTTCTTTGCTTAATAAATCCTGTTTTGTATATCCTTTGATTTCAAATATCTTCTCAACACAAGGAATTACCTGATTATTTATATAATAATCCTTGTCATAATCTCTAGCTTCTTTTGGAATCTTTGCTCTGTCTCTTATCATCCCTTTTCCAGAGCATACGATATAGTTTATTACA